>SFTR01000012.1 GCA_004560915.1 bacterium
AAATTATTAAAAATGAAAGTGATCAAGTAATAAAAGATGAATTTATGAATGAAGAAGATATATTAAATGATATAATGCTTAGTGAAAAAAATATATCTAATAGTTATAGTATTGCTATAAATGAAATGAGTAATAAATACTTATATAAAAAAGTAATGAATATATTTGAAGATACTAAAGATATAGCTCGTGATATATTCAATCTTATGTTTGAAAAAGGCTGGTACACAGTACCTGTTGAAGAAGACAAAAAGATTGAAAAATCATATACTAAGTATAATAATAAATTAAATGAACTAAGTTAGACTTAACAAAAAAGTTAAGTCTTTTCTTTCTAAAATTCTTTTTTAACCATATAAAATATGATAAAATATTATTATGAAGAAGATAATAATAGTATTTTTTTGTTTTGTATGTTTTTTAACTAATGTATATGCTGAAAGAAAAGAGGTTACATTTGAGTCTTGTGTTGATGGTGACACGATTAAAGTATTAATGGATGGCAAGAAAACTACTGTGAGATTTTTAGCAGTCGATACTCCTGAAACTAAACATCCTAAAAAAGGAGTTGAACCATATGGAAAAGAAGCTAGTGATTATACATGTAATAGA
The DNA here is from genome assembly GCA_004560915.1 of bacterium. The sequence continues at coordinate 613 of SFTR01000012.1, forward strand.
GTTAAAAATGCAAAGAAACTAGAAATTGAATATGACGAAGGTAGTTCAAAAACTGATAAATATGAAAGAGCACTCGGATGGATATTCGTAGATGATTCATTACTTCAAAAAGAGCTTATAGAAAAAGGCTATGCTAAAGTAGCATATCTATATGGAAAATATATATACACAGAAGAATTAAAAAAAGAAGAAGAAAAAGCTAAAGAATCAAAACTTGGAGTATGGAGTGATGAAGTACAAGAAAAAACTAAAAGTATAGATAACACATCTACAATAGAAGAAACAAAAGACACAAATACAAACGAAGAAAAATCATTCATAGAAAAAATAGTAGATAAAATACTAGATTCAATAAAAGATGCAATAAATAAACTATTTAAAAAGATTAAAAAAGCAATAATTAAAGAAATAGATAAAATATTTGACTAAAAAATATAATATACCTATAATATAAATACTTTATTGGAGAAAGCAATTATGAAAAAAGATGAGAAATTTTTAAAAGATTTAGAAAGTAAATTCATTGATTTAAAACCTAGTCAAAAAAATAAAATAATGAAAAGATATATTAAGTTTATAGAAGATGGTAAAAAGAATAAAAGAAAAATGACTAGTATATTAAAAGACTTAGGCAAACCTGATGAAATAGCAAAAAAAGAATTAGAAAAACTAAAAACTAATAAATTAAAATTACTAACTGAATCTTTAAATGAAAAAGTAAATAACTTAAAAGAGAAGATAAATAATATAAAAGAAAAATCTAATAAAAAGAAAAAACTTAAAGAAACAAAAAAATCTTTAGAAAAAGAATTTATTAAAGAAGAAAAACCTAAAAAAGTTAAAGCTTCTAAAACTAATAAGAAGGATTCTTTAAAAGAAAATATAGAAGATGTAATAGAAGAATCAAAAGAAGAAATTAATAATGTAACTGAAATAGTAACTGAGAAAAAGATATTTGAAAGTAAATCTTCTAGAACAAAAAGAATCATTTTTAAGACTTTAGGAGTCATTTTAACAATAGTATTACTATTTATATGGTTATGGTTATTAGTTATCTTTATGGCCTCTATATTTGCTTTCTTAGATGGTGTTAAACTATATGGATTAGTAATAACACTTTTGGGAATAGTACTATTAGTTTTATCATTAGTTATATTAATAAATAAAAGTATATTCAAAAAGAAAATAAGTTTAAAATGGTCACTAATATTTATAATTATATTTATAGTTATTATAGCACTAGGTATAACACTATTCTTAAAAGAAATATCTAATATAAAAACAACACATGATGTTAGTGATAAATATACAATGACAAGAAGTACTACAACATATACTTTATCAAAAGATAATGAACCATTCTATATAACATTTAATAGTAATTATAAAACTAAATATATTATAGAATATGATGAATCATTAAAAAATAAAATAAAAGTAGAAGTTAAATACTATGAATGCTATTATGACTATTTCATAAAGAAAAGTATTGATAGTGCTTACATCTCATTAAAACTAAATAAAAGAGATCGTTTAAGTGTATATATAGATGACTTAAAAGAAGGTAAAATCTATGATAATGATGAACTTGAAAGATACACTGTAAAAATAATAGGATCTAAAAAAGATATGAAAAGAGTAATTATTGATTAATTATTCTTTTTTAATTGATCTAACTTTTTGTTAAGTTCATCTATTGCTTTCTTTAAAACATCTACTTCACTATTACTAGAAGGATAAACCTCTTTAATAATCTTTCTTATCTTTTCTATATCATAAATTACTGGATTATATAAACATTTAACTTCTTTAGAATTAATATTTATAATACCACCAGTTATTCTAGATTCTATTATATTTTGACTAGCAGCATTAGTAAGAATAGTTTGTCCAATAAGAATAATCCAGTTACCTAACATATTCTGTTCAGGAGCAGTTAAACTATCAACAAGAACTAAACCCAAAATAAATCCAATTGTAGTTGAATATCTTGGATTAGTATTAAATATGTCATCGTAACTTTCTCTCATATTTAATAATATGTTTTAAGTACAAAAAAACTTACGTAACATATATTATTAAAGAAGGAGAAATTATGAATTTATGTGATTTAAACTTTAATAAAGAAGCTATTATAGATAATATATCTTTACATAGTATTAAAAAAAGAAGATTATATGATTCAGGTTTTATACCTGGAGAAACTATATATAAAATGTTTGATTCTATATACAGAAGTCCTAAATGTTATAAAGTTAAAAATACTTTTCTAGCACTTAGAGACGAAGATGCTATTAATATAGAGGTTCATTATGAATAAAAATATTCTTTTAGTTGGAAATCCTAACGTAGGTAAATCTTCGATATTTAATATATTAACTCATTCTCATGAACATACAGGTAACTGGACAGGTAAAACAGTAAAACTTGCTAGAAAAAATATTATAAATACTAATTATACACTTATAGATTTGCCAGGTATTTACTCACTTTCTAGTCTTAGTGAAGAAGAAATAGTCGCTAAAGATACTCTTTTGTTTGAACAATATGAAAAGATAATCTATGTAATAGACTCATCTAATATTGAAAAGAACTTACATCTACTTTTACAAATACTTGAGATAAATAAAAATATTATTCTTTGTCTTAATATGATTGATGAACTCGACTCTAAAGGTATAAAAGTAGATGATAAAAGATTAAGTGAAATACTTGGTATAAAAGTAATAAAGTGTTCTGCATCTAAAAATATAGGTATTAAAGAACTAATAGATTCTTTAGATAAACCAAGTATTAGTAATTATAACTATATTTATGACTATAATATTGAGAAGGGTATATCTGATATATTTGACTTTCTTAGTCATCAATTTAAATCTAGATTTATAGCACTAAGTCTTTTAGAAAAAGATAAAACTTTAGTAGATTCTATAAATACTAAGTATAAAGTAAATATTCTTAACAAAGACATACAAAATTATTTAATGAGTGTTAACTCAGAAGAAATAGCTGATGAAGTATCAACACAACTAAACAATATTTCTAAAAGTATATCAAATGAAGTAGTAAAAAGAACTAAAGAAAAAGAAATAGGTATTATAGATAAAATATTTACTAAAAAAGTCTATGCTTTATCCATAATGTTTATTATAATGTTTGGTATATTTTTTATCACTATAGTACTTGCTAATTATCCAAGTGAGGCTCTTAGCTATTTATTTTCAAAGTTGGAAATTCTTTTATTGAGTTTAATAAAATATTTAAAGATTCCACAGTATATTTATGAACCACTTATTTATGGTATATATAGAGTAGTAAGTTTTATAGTATCTGTTATGTTTCCGCCATTAGTTATATTTTTCTTTCTATTTACTTATGCAGAAGAAAGTGGAATACTTCCAAGAATAGCTTTTAATTTTGATAATATTTTTAAGAAATGTGGATGTCATGGTAAACAAGCATTAACTATATGTTCAGGCTTTGGTTGTAATGCTTGTGCAGTAGTGGGAAGTAGAATAATAGATAGTAAAAGAGACAAACTAATAGCTATATTAACTAATTCATTTATTCCATGTAATGGTAGATTTCCAATGATAATAGCACTCATATCAATGTTTTTTACAACATCTAATAATAAACTACAAGTATCATTCTTTTTAACTTTATTTGTTATACTTTCTATTTTAATATCACTTCTCACATCATTTATTTTATCTAAAACAATATTAAAAGGATATAATGGATTCTTTATATTAGAACTTCCTGATTATAAAAAAGTAAAATTTAAAAAAGTATTAAAGAATAGTCTAATTTATAAATCTTTATCTATACTAAAAAAAGCAGTATTAGTATCAATTCCATGCGGAATAATTATTTATTTGATGACTAATACTACTATTAAAGATATAACTTTGTTTAAAATTATAAGTGATTTCTTAGAACCTTTTGCATCTCTTTTAGGTTTAGATGGTGTTATACTTTTATCTTTCCTTTTGGCATTACCAGCTAACGAAATAGTTTTACCTATTATTATAATGGGTTATCTAGGTGATAAGAATGTACCTATTATTTCAAATTATCTTTCTATTAAAGAAGTTTTAATTAACAATGGATGGACATATATGACAGCAATTTCCACTATATTGTTTTCTATAATGCATTTTCCATGTGGTACAACGCTTGCAACTATTAAAAGTGAAGTGGGTACTAAATGGATGATATATAGTTTCTTTATACCTCTTATTACTGGAATATTATTTTTGTTGACTCTTAATATTTTGCACAGCTGTTAACCCAAGAAAAAAACTCTAGAAAATCTAGAGTTAATATTCAACTGGCGCCTGATGCAGGACTCGGACCTGCGACCTAACGGTTAACAGCCGTGCGCTCTACCGACTGAGCTAATCAGGCACTTGCATAAATAATTATAGATTATGATTTGATATTTGTCAACAAAAATATAGACTTTTATTATAAAAATTGATAAAATTAATTTGAATTAAGAGGGAAAAGTATGAATAATAATATAGAAATGGTAGATTTAAGTAATGTTGATCAAAATACAAATGTAAATACTAACAATACTGTTGTTAATCCAAGTAATCCAAATAATGTTAGTATTTTAGAAATGTATGGAGAAAATTTAAGTAGAAAAGAATATGTAACAAATCCAGCTATTGGAAGAGATAGCGAAATAGAACAAGCAATAGTTATACTTTTAACACCAGAAAAAAGTGCTCTTTTAGTAGGTAAAGCTGGTGTAGGTAAAACTGCTATTGTTGAAGGTATAGGTTATAGAATGAAAAATGGTATGATACCTAATGCATTAAAACCATACGAATTAATTAAAGTAAATATTTCAAGTTTACTTGGTGAAACTAAAGTAGGAGAAGGTCAAAGTGAAAATAGACTTCAATTACTAGTTGATGAATTAAAAACTAAAAAGAATATTATATTATTTATAGATGAAGTTCACCTTCTAGTTAACAGAAATACTACTAACATGAGTATAGACTTTGCCAACATGTTAAAGCCAGGTCTAGACCGTGGTGATATTAAGATGATAGGTGCTACAACATATGAAGAATACGAAGCATATATCTTAAGAGATAGAGCCTTCTTAAGACGTTTCTTAAAAGTTGATGTAGCTGAACCAGATGAAGAACAATGTACACAAATCTTACTTGGTACTTATCCAAAGTATGAAAAAAGAACAGGAGTAAAACTTGAATATACAGATTACTTAAAAGAAAAAATATTTAGATTTATAGTTCAAATGACAGATGAATATAAAAGAATCTATGAAATAGGTAATAGATACCCAGATGTAGCCCTAACTATTGTAATGAGTGCATTCTCACTAGCTGCTTATGAAGATAGTCCAGTTGTTACAATGAAACACTTCTATAAAGCAATTTGTAAAACTAAAGTAGTATACGAAGATGCTAAAGTAAAAGAAATAGCTAGATTCAAAGAATTATTTAAAGATATTCTAACCGAAGAAAATGTAGATCTTAATGATATGCAATAAAAATTAAAAAATACATAAAATTAAAAAATAATAAGAAAATTCTATGTGAAAATTAAATTATCACTAAGAGAATTTTCTTTTTTAGTGTCATAAAACCATCTTAAAATAGAATTTTACCTATTTGCACCATCTTTCAATATTTTGTATTATACATTTTACGAAAGGAAGGGTTATGAAAAAAGCAATAAAGGTAAGAAATATAAGTAAAACAATAGGTAGAAAGAAAATACTAAATAATATTAGTTTTGACATTTATGAGAATGAAATAGTAGGTTTAGTAGGTAAGAATGGAGCTGGTAAAAGTACACTTCTAAAGATTATGACAGGTCTTTATAGTTATGATGAAGGAGAAATATATTACTATAATTATAATTTAAAAACTGACTATGAAAAAGCTATGTCTATCGTAGGAACTTTAATAGAAAATCCAGATATGTATGGTAATTTATCTGGTAAAAAGAATCTAGAACTATTTAAAAGCATGTTTAAAGGCATAGATGAAGGAACTATAGAAGAAATAGTACGTATAGTTGAAATGGAAAAATACTTGGGAAAGAAGTTTAAAACATACTCTCTTGGTATGAAAGAAAGATTAGGTATAGCATCTTCTCTTATTAATAAACCTAAAATACTTATTTTAGATGAACCAACTAATGGTCTTGATAGAGAAGGTGTCAAAAATATTATGAAAATGCTTAAAGATTTAAAAGATACAACTATTATTATATCTTCACATATGCTTAGTGATATAGAAGAACTATGTAATAAAATTATATTTATAAATGATGGTAAAATTGATAGTATAAAAATAAAACAAAATGATAATAAGAAAAACATAATATTTGAAGTAGATGATTTTTCAAAAGCAAGACTCATTATAAAAGATTATTGTGTTAATGAAAACTTAGAAGTTTATGAAACTGACGACACAGTAAGTTTAATTAATAAAGAACTTGTCTTAAATAATATTAATGTTTATAGAATTAGTGAAGCAACTAATACACTTGAAAATGACTTCTTTAAAATGATAGGTAAATCGAATGATAAATCTAATTAAAAATGAATTTATAAAACTTGGTAAAATAAAATTTATAGGTTCACACTTAGTATTTTTAGTTTCTATTGTTATATATTATTATGTAAATAAAAAGGTAATAACAGAAGATTTTATTCTTTCATTAATACCATTTGTAGGAGTAGTTTTGTCAATAATATTTTGCTCAATTATGTCAAGTGAATATACTAAAGGTACTTTTAGAATTTACCTTACAAAACCTGTTAAAAGAACTAAAATATATATATCAAAGTTATTAACAATTTTTTTGACTCTATACAGCATTTTACTACATAATTTGACAATTTACGCATTATTTACACAGTCTATAAGTGTAAACTTTACCACTAAATATATTAGTTATTCACAATCTCTTATATTAATCTCAGTAATTATTATGATGTTATCAACAATTATAAAATCATCATCTTTAATATCAGGAATAACTATATTGTTATTAACATTTGGTTTTGCTCTTTTTGAGTTATTAACATTAACCAATTTAAAGTTTCTAGAATATACATTCTTGCCATATCTTGATCTAAATATGTTAGCAAGAGTAAATGAGATAAATGAATCATTAAGTACAAATCTTTCTTTAAGAAATGGAATATTCATAATTATATTTTATTCAGTATTATTTTTTATAGTTGGAATTATCTCATTTAAGAAAAAAGATATTAAAAACTAATATCCTTTACTTTTGTAATAATCATGTAATTCTTTAAATCTATTGAAGTGTACTATCTCTCTTTGTCTTAAGAAACTAAGAGGAGCAAGTAAACTTTCATCATCTGTTAAATCCATTAAGTTTTCATAAGTAGCTCTAGCTTTCTCTTCAGCAGCCATATCTTCTTGTAAGTCAACTATTGGATCTCCTGTAGATGCTATATAAGCAGCTGTGAACGGAATACCATCTTGATTAAATGGGAATACTCCTTTTTTATGTGAAGTGTACCATCCTTCAAGTCCATTTTTCTTTAACTCATCAACACTAGCATCTTTAAGTAATTGACTAACCATCGTACATATCATCTCAACGTGACCAAGTTCTTCAGTACCGATATCAGAAAGCAATGCTTTACCTTTATCATCAGGCATAGTGAATCTCTGCATTAAATATCTTAAAGAAGCTCCAAGCTCACCATCACTTCCGCCAACCTGCGTTATGAGTTGCTTAGCCATCTTTATATCTTTCTTTCTAACATTAACTGGATATTCAAGTGTCTTTTCATACTTAAACATACTAGTTACCTCCTTTATCCCAAGGCCAAGGATTATCTATCCAAGTCCATTTATCACTACTAACGACATCTTTTACACATAACGGACCATAAATATTCTCATATTTATTTTTAAGTTCATTATATATTTTTTTATATTCTTGAAAATTACTTAACATTTTCTTATCATCAGGATATATATCTAAATATAAATTCATATCCTTCATTGCAAAATTATACATTTGTATCTTATAAAGTAACATATCTCTATCATTAGTAACTTTTAATTTATAAACATGATTCTTATATCTAGAATACATATCACTAAACATATTACCTTTATTAAACCCTTCCATAGGTGAATACAAACTCTCATCTCTATTAAAATTAATACTATCGATATTAATATCTATATCATTATATTTGCTTTTATCAACATATTTATTTATATCATACTCATACTCAAGTTCATTAGACACTATATCAAAGTAATTATTATTTTCATCATATAACATTTTCAAATCCTCCTAGACTATTGTATGTAAGCAAAAAACTATCGTATAGACTAGTTACTCAAAAAAATGTAAAATATACAAAAATACTTGTATATATTTTTCTAATAATGATACAATGAATATGGTGATATAAATGCAATATAAAATAACAACTTATTCCGAAGATGACACAATCGAATTAGCTCAAAATATTGAATCTGAAAAATTTCCTAATATGGTTATATGCTTAATAGGAGATTTAGGATGTGGTAAAACAGTATTTGCTAAAGCATTCGCACAAGCACTAGGTATTAACGATAACATTACATCTCCAACTTTTAATATTATTAAAGAATATGATGGTGGAGAAATGAGAATGTTCCATATGGATGTATATCGTCTTAGTGATGTGAAACAAGATTTAGGAATAGAAGAATACTTCACTAAACGTGGTGTATGCATAATTGAGTGGGCTGATTTAATTGAAGATATCTTACCTAAAAATAGATTAGATATTAAATTCAAAATGATTGATGAAAACACTAGACAACTAGTTATCACACCACATGGAAATAAGTATGAAGATTTATGTGAAAGAGTTTTATAAAACTCTTTTTTTATGTTATAATCAAAATGGTGATAATATGAAAAAACTACTTGCAACATTTTCCTATTTAGATAATTTTTATGAGTTATATGCTGATAAAGATGGTAAAACATCAGTTGTTTTATTTGGCAAAAATAAGAATAAAACAGACAATGAAATGATATGTAAAAAAGTTATTGATAAAATTAATGAACTTAGAAATGAATACTCATATAGAATAGATTTCAAAGGTGAAGAAATAGATGTTTATTATGACAGAATAGTTGACTTATATTATTTTAAAAAAGATGGAATAAGAATTAATGAAGATAATAAAGAATATATAGATTTATATAAAATGTATAATTATCTACCAAGTTATTATTATGATAATAGACACAGACCAAGTAATTCACGTAATAGTTCAAGTTATCGTCCATATAATGCAACGCCAAATAGTCAATATCAAAGAAATGATTATAATTATAAAAGAAGATTAGAAAATCAAAAGAAAAAATTAAAGATAATAGTTGGTTCTATAACACTAAGTGTTACTTTATTAGTAGGAGCATTCGTTGCTGTTCCAAAAATTATTGATGCAAAAGATAGTACACAAGTAGAAAGTAGTACTATTGTTGAAGATACTCTTGGTGAAATTGAAGATACACCATTTATCATCTATGAAGATAGTCAAGAACAAACAATAGAAGATCAAATAATAAAATCAATAATAAGTAATTGTGGTGAACAACCTGATTGGGTTTATGAACAAGTTATTGAAGATTATAAATTATCTATACAAAGAGAAGAAAAATATGATGAATTACTAGAAGCAATGAAAAATGGTGTTTCACAAGAAGAAATAGATAGAATTGAAGAAGAAATAGATGCATCATCAAAAGATATAGAAGAAAATAATATTGACACTTCTAAAGCTACAAAAAGAACAAATAGAATGATTGAAGCCATTAGTAGTAATAAAAATATCTCAGAAGAAGATAAAAATGTATTAATAAATGGTATGTTCAATACTATGCAGAAAGATAGTGGATACTACACAGATGAAAATTTTGAAGAAATATTAGGTTTATTATCTACGTTTAATATTGATAAGAAATACTTAGAAAAAAATGAACCACATAGATTATCTGATGGTTTTTTATCAGCTGGAGAATGTAGTCCTGATAGAACTTTAATAACAATTTATACAGATGCTAATTATGAATCAACATTATGTCATGAATTACAACACATTTTAGGAAAAACAATTGAAAAAACACATGCTTATAATAAAATTGATGAAGGAATGACAGAAACGTATTGTGACTCAAATACAACATATGGATTGGAAAGATGCTTTTATATAATGTTAGAACAAATATATGGTGAATCATTCTTTAAGAGTGCATACTACAATAACGAGAATCTATTCTGGGCATTTCAAGAAAAATTTGGTATTGAACAAGCTAGAAGTAATTATGACTTATGTGTAAAAATAAATGGTTTTTTAATAGATTATCAACTTGAGAATGATATGACAAAATTACAAGAAAATAGTACATATAAAGAAGAAGTTAATGGTATAATTAATGACTTAATGAAAAAATATAATGAAGTTACTGGATTAGAATGGGATAGCAATAATGTTTTATCAGCATGTGGATCATATCTTACTGGTATGAATAAAACACTACCTGATAATTTAAGTGTAACTGGCATAAAGAAGGGATTAGATGGAAAATACTATCTTCAGGTTGGTGGAAGTGTAAACTATTCATATGAAGTTGTTAATGGTCCTAACAAAGGAACTGTACAAGCAGCAAGTTTAATAGAACATGATGAATTAATAAGGTAAATATTAAAAGAATTTAATGAGCAAACAAATCATTGAACTCTTTTTTTTTACTAAAATTTATAGTAAAATATTATTATAATAGGAGGCAATATGAAAACACTAAGTGATACAGAATTAAAAAGAATAGATGCATATTATAGAGCATGCAACTACTTATCAGTAGGTCAGTTATATTTAAAAGACAATCCTCTTTTAAAAGAAAAGTTAACTCTTGATCATATTAAACCAAACGTAGTAGGTCACTGGGGAACAGCACCTGGTCAAAACTTTGTATATGTTCACCTTAATAGAATAATTAAAAAGAATAAGTTAGATATGATATATATATCTGGTCCAGGTCATGGTGGACAAGCAATGGTTGCTAATACTTATTTAGAAGGAAGCTATTCTGAAATTTATCCAAGCATTACTGAAGATGAAGAAGGAATGAAAAAACTATTTAAACAGTTTAGTTTCCCTGGAGGAATTAGTTCACATGTATCACCTGAAACACCGGGTAGTATAAATGAAGGTGGAGAACTTGGTTATAGTCTTTCTCATGCTTTTGGAGCAGTACTTGATAATCCAAGTTTAATTGCTGCCTGTGTAGTAGGAGACGGCGAAGCTGAAACAGGACCTTTAGCTGCATCATGGCATTTAAATAAAATAATAAATCCATTAACTGATGGTATAGTACTCCCAATACTTCATCTAAATGGATACAAAATCGCAAACCCAACAATATTTGCAAGAATGCCAGAAGAAGAACTAATTAAATTCTTTGAAGGATGTGGATGGGATCCATATATAGTTGAAGGAAATACGACTGCTAAAATGCATGAATGTATGGCTAAAACACTAGATAGATGTATAAGAGATATAAATATTATAAAAGATAAAACAAGACTTAATAAAAGAGCAACTTTCCCAATGATTATTTTAAAAACTCCAAAAGGATGGGGTGGTCCAAAATTCATTGATGGAAAGCAAATAGAGGGAACATTCAGATCACATCAAGTACCAATACCTGTAAATAAAGAACATCCTGAAAACGTAGAAATACTAGAAGCATGGATGAAAAGTTATAAACCAGAAGAACTATTTGATAAAAATGGAACTCTTAAAAAAGAATTAAAAGCTTTAGCTCCAACTGGAGATTATAGAATGGGTATGAATCCACACGCTAATGGTGGAAAACTTCTTGAAGAATTAAATATTCCAGATTTTAGAGGATATGCTATTGATATTAAAAAACCAGGAGAAGTAGTAGCTCAAGATATGATGGAACTAGGATACTTCATAAGAGATATTATTAGATTAAATGAATCTAAAAAGAACTTTAGAATATTTGGTCCAGACGAAGCACTTTCTAATAGATTAAATCATATTTTTGAAGTAACTAATAGACAATGGAATGGAATAAGATACGACTATGATGAATTTATAAATCCATATGGAAGAGTAATAGATTCAGTACTTTCAGAACATCTTTGTGAAGGCATGTTAGAAGGATATTTACTAACTGGTAGACATGGATTTATGCATAGCTATGAAGCATTCATTAGAATAGTTGATTCAATGACAAGTCAACATGCTAAATGGTTAAAAGTTACAAAAGACCTTCCATGGAGAAGAGATATAGCATCTTTAAACTATATTTTATCTTCATATGTATGGCAACAAGATCATAATGGATTTACTCATCAAGACCCAGGATTCTTAAATCATATTGTTACTAAGAAAGCAGATATAGTAAGAATATATTTACCACCTGATACTAATACTTTAATATCATGTTTTGATCACTGCATTAGAAGTAAAAACTATATAAATGTAATAGTTGCGTCTAAACATCCAAGACCACAATGGTTAACTATGGATGAAGCAATCAAACATTGTACTAAAGGACTTGGTATATGGAAATTTGCAAGTAATGATGAAGGCAAAGAACCTGATTTAGTAATGGCGTGTGCTGGTGAAACTCCGACTATTGAAGTACTAGCTGCTACTAAAATACTAAGGAATTACTTCCCAGAATTGAAAATTAGAGTAGTAAACGTAGTTGATTTAATGAAACTAGAAAGTCCTGAGAATCATCCTCATGGATTAGATAATGATGAATACAACAGTATATTCACGAAAGATAAACCAATTATATTTGCATTCCATGGATATCCAAACCTAATTCATCAACTAGCATACAAACGTGAAAATAAAAACATGCATGTACACGGATATATCGAAGAAGGTACAATCACTACAACATTCGATATGAAAGTACAAAATAAATTAGATAGATTTAACTTAGTAATAGATGCTCTTAAATACTTACCAGAACTTGGTGATAAGAGAACATCACTTACTGAATGGTGTAAGAATAAACTAATTGAACATAAAGAATACATCCACGAATATGGAGAAGACATGCCAGAAATTAAAAACTGGAAATGGTAAAAAAAGAACGTAAGATTAATTCTTACGTTTTATTATGTATTAAATATCTCCAATAGTTTTTTGTTTAGTAACTTTCTTCTTAGCAATTAGCCAACTATATTTATCCTTAACAATTGTATTGCCACAGAATTTACATTTATCACTTTGATTTTTCTTAGATATAGGTGCTCCACAAGCAGGACACTTATTTTCTGATTTCTTTTGTGTACTTACATATGTTACTACACATTCAATATTTATTTTAGTATTTTGACCTCTAGCAATAGTAGTAAAACCTTTATTAACAATATAATCTGTTAAAGTTATATCAAACTTAGCATCTATACTGTATTTACCATTTTCATTTTTAACACTAGTAAATATACAAGAATATATTTTAATATTTTCAATAATATTTTTTTGATTTTTCCTTTCTAAAGATTCAAGCATAGTTTTATAAGAATTATATAAGTCATCAGTAGTTAGTGATCTAATAGTTTCATAATCAAAATTCATCCATGCTTCTTGT
>SFTR01000132.1 GCA_004560915.1 bacterium
TAGTGAATAAGTATTTCCTTTTATAAGTCTTGTTTTGTTATTATCAGTTAAAGTGTATTCTAGAAGTTTATATTCTTTAGATCCTTTGTTTAATACTGACATTATATTACTTTTTTCAGTATCACTTTCTTTTAATGTATTTAAGAATATTTTCTTTGATAATGATGAGAAGCCATAACAATTTCCTCCTTCTGTATCTTTACTTCCAAAGTTTTCAAAATTAAATCCATCTCTTTTTACTTCAAAACCACTATCTGCTATTAATGTTGTTTCTTTATCATCTATTTTAACTTGTTTATTTTCTATATCTCCTTCAATAATACTTATTAAAGTTTCTAACATATTACTGTCACTAGCATACAAATATTTACCATTAGAGTATTTTGCTGCATCAAGTAGATTATCTGCTTTTACATTTTTACCTAGACCTATAGTTATAATTCTAATGCCTTTATCTGCAATTTTCTTTATATCATATTTCATTAAGTCAATGCCCATACCCCATAAGAAATTATCATATCCATCTGTTAAAACTATTAAGAATTTACTTCCTGTTACATTAGAATTAAACTTTTCTGCTTCATCTTTTATACTATAAGTTAGTCTAGTACCATTAAAGTTTTGACAATTTGTTTTTATAGAACTTATTTTATCTTGAATTGATTTTAAATCTTTTGAGTTTTCTATTAATCCACAGTAGTCACCAGTGAATGCTGCGGCTGAATATTCATATTTTTCAGTGCCTAATCTTTTGACTAATTCATTCATTAAGTCAACTCTTTTAAATTGTATGTCATTTCCATAATCATCTGAATTATTACTTGAGTATTTTAGATTCAACTTTTTATTAACATATTCTTGAGTGTACATTGATCCTGAATTATCTAGTAATATATGTATTTGATTTTTTGGTTCAGTTACGTTTGATAAAGATGATAGTGCTGCAAAAAGTATTTTATCTAAATTATTTAAAGAAGCACTACAATATTTATCATCACATGTTGTAGCTAACACTTCAATTTTTTTAGTATTTTCATCATATGCATATATTTTTATATCTTTATTTTTCCAACTATAACTTTTCTTAAAATATATTGTTACTTCTTCTGATTCTTTGTTTGTAGTTGTAAGTCTTAGTTTTTCTTTACTTATTTGGTATTCTTTTGAGATTCCTATATTACCTTCATATGTATCTAAGAATGTATTAGCTATGTTTCCTTTACCTTTTACTACCATATAATTGCTTTTAGATTCATCGTTATCTTGATATACTTCAAATGTTCTAACTTCGTTATAATCATCTTTCTTAGTAGGATCTAATCCCATTATTAATTCAACGTTATCATAAAGTCCATCACCATCTGTATCATTAGTATACGTACTAAGACCTTTTTCTTTTTCAACTATATTTGGTATTCCATCATTATCATAGTCTTCATAATCAGTTGTAAGTGATAACTTTTTATCTGTTATTAATAAAGAGTTTTCTGTGTTTACATTAAATTCGTATGTTTTAGTAATATTTTTATTTGATATTGTTATAGTGTTTTTTCCTGCTTTTATTGGAATGTTTTTTAGTGTTTTGCCTTTATATATGTCATAGCCATTAAATGACCATAAAGTATCTTCTTTTTTTATGAATAAACTTGATGATAAGACAAATTTATAATCTCCAAATTCATTATATCTGTATTCTTCTTTTATATTATTTATTTCTAATCTTGGATTTAAATATTCTATTAAGAAATAAATTCCTGTTACAAGTAATAATGTACCTATAATTATTATTGGAATCATTATGTTTTTCTTTGATACTTTTGTTTCTCCTTGTTTTGGTGTTTGCATGCTATTTTGATTTATTGTTTCATTACTATTCATTTTTAATACCTCTTTCTATTCTAATTTATAGTATATCATAATTAATATTAATTGTGTTTGATTTGTGAAATATTTTTATTGTAATATGTGTTTTTTTATTAAATGGTGTTTACAATCAAATGTTTGTATGCTATCATTTAGGTAGGAAGTGATTTTATGGAAAAACTTACAAATAAGCAAGAAGAAATATTAACTACTATTAAGAAATTTATGGCTGAAAAGGGATATGCTCCAACGATTCGTGAGTTATGTTATTTATGTGGTTTAAATAGTACTGCAACTATGTTTGTACATTTGAAGAATCTTACTAATAAAGGTTATATCAATCAAACAGAAAGTAAATTTAGAACCATTGAACTTAATGTACCTAATGAATATAGTAAAAGTGAGGAAAATGTTGTATCTGTTCCATTGCTTGGTAAGGTAGCTGCTGGTAATCCCATTGAAGCAATTGAAAATCCTAATGAATATTTTTCTTTACCTAAAGAATTAGTTCCAAAAAATCATGATGTCTTTACTTTAGAAGTTAATGGTGAATCTATGATAAATGTTGGTATATTTGATGGTGATATAGTTATTGTTAAGCGTCAAAATAATGCCAATAATGGTGAGATTGTTGTTGCTATGACTGATGATAATGAGGTTACTCTTAAAAGATTTTATAAAGAAAGTGATCATATTAGATTACAACCTGAAAATGATTTCTTAGAGCCTATTATATTAAATAATGTAACTATTCTTACCAAGCAATGGAACAGATACAACATTTTCCTCACTTTTACTATATTCATTAGGTACATTAAGTTCAATGGTTCT
>SFTR01000013.1 GCA_004560915.1 bacterium
AATCCAGTATATGGAGAAGATATAGTAGGTTATATTACTCTCATATAAATACCCTCTCTACTTTTGTAACACTATTTATTGCTTTTACTTCATCAATAAATAAATGTAAATCATTTATATTTTTAACTCTACAACTTATATCATAGAATAATTCTTTATTTCTATTTATTAGATTTATTGAATCAACTATTATAGAATCTTTAGTAGAAAGTGTAATTATCTTAAGTAGAATATCTGACACGTCATCTATATATACTTTTAATTTAGCAGTATATCTGTTATCAGTATTATTTTCCCATTCTGCATCTATTATTCTTTCACTATTTAAATCTATATTAGGACAATTTTTAGAGTGTATTTTAACTCCATATCCACGAGTAATATAACCTACTATATCTTCTCCATATACTGGATTACAACAAGTAGCAAGGCTACATAATATATCACTAGAACCAGCTATTAATATACCACTTCCACCCTTACTATCTTTCTTACTTAAAGTTAGAACTTTCTTTTTAGGTTCATGTACTTCAAGACGACTAAGTATTGAAGATGGTAAATATTTAAGTGTAGCTATTGAGAAATATATATCATCTAAATCTTTAGTACCAAGACTATTATTTAGTTTTTCTATATTTTCATCAGTTATTATATCGTTAATATCAACATTCTTCTTTTTACACTCATTTGATAACATCTCATGTCCAAGAGCTATATATTTTTCTCTTTCTTTTTTATAGAAATATGATTTTATTCTTGATTTAGCTGCTTCAGTTTTAACTATCTTTAACCATCCTTTAGATGGAGCATGACCCTTTTGAGTAATAAGTTCTACCATATCACCATCTTTAAGTTCATGATCTAATTTTACCATTTTTGAGTTTACTAAAGCACCAGTTGTAGTATTACCTACCTCACTATGTATTTTATATGCAAAATCTATTGGTGTAGCACCAGCAGGTAACTCTATAATATCTCCTTTAGGAGTATATACATATATTTCATTTCTCTTAAGTTCTTCTTTTATATTACCGAAAAACTCCATATTTTGTTCTATATCATTTACTTCTACAAGTACACGGAATTGTTCTAAAATATGATCTAAATTATTTTTAACGCTTCCATCTATCTTTTCTTTATAACTCCAGTGAGAAGCAACACCTTTTTCAGCTATTTCATCCATTTCATGAGTACGTACTTGTACTTCATAAATTCTTTTGTCTTCTCCGTAAACTGTAGTATGTAAACTTTGATATAAGTTTGATTTTGGATTAGCTATATAATCCTTAAATCTATTTGGTATTGGTTGATATTTACTTTGTACAAGACCTATTACTCTATAGCAGTCTTCTACTGTATCTACTAAAACTCTAAGTCCAAGTAAATCATATATATCTTCCCATCTTTTACCATTTTTAAGTTTATTATATATACCACGAACACTCTTAACACGACTAAGTATTTCATATTTAATATTATGATGTTCTAGAAGTTGCATTATTTCATACTTCATTTTAGCAAGACTTTTCTCTAGTTCTGCTTTATCAGCATTTATTCTATCAAGTACTTTATTATATTGTTCAGTCTCACTATATTGAAGACACAAGTCTTCCATTTCACTCTTCATCTTTTTCATGCCAAGTCTATGTGCTATTGGTATATATATATTTTGTGTTTCATCTATTATATATTTTTGATGTTCTTTATCATGAACTTTTAATGTTCTAAGATTATGAAGTCTATCAGCAAACTTAATAAATAGTGTAGCTGGATTCTCAGAAAGTCCTACTATTATCCTTCTATATTTTTCTGGATTATTAATCTTAAATGTTTGTTTAAGATTACTTATCTTTGTAATAGAATTTACTATATTTGCACTTTCTGTTCCAAACATTTCTTCTACTTCTTCATAAGTCATTTTACCTAGTGTTATTGCTTCATGTATTAATGCACAAGCAATAGTTACTGGGTCCATCTTTAAATCTGCTAAAATATAAGCTACATTTATTGGGTGATATATATAGTCTTCACCAGTTTCTCTTTTCATTCCTGCATATACTATTTTAGCTTGTTCATAATATTTATTTATAAACTCTATATATTCAGGAGCCATATAGGTCTTTAAAACATCAACTAATTCTTCATAACTATGATCTTTAATAATGTTCACTTCCCTTTTAAATATTAATACCTTTTATTTTTAATTCTTCTACTTCATCTTCTTCATCATCTGGTCTATTTTGACTTCTCTTTTCAAGTGTCATCCATACTCTAGGACCTATTAATAATGATGATATGTTACCAGCAACTAAGCCTATTAATATTGATACGTTAAATGTATAAATATCATTAAGTCCAACACATAGTAATATAACTACAGCTGCTATAGTAGTAATACTAGTCCATACATTTCTAGACATTGTCTCATTAGAAGAATTATTAACTAGTTTATTCATTTCTTCATCTGTAAGTATCTTTTTATTTCTATATAGTTTCTTTCTATTTTCTCTTATCCTATCAAATACAACTATTGTATCATTTATTGAGTAACCTATTATTGTAAGTAGTGATGCTACTATAATAAAATCTACTGGTATATTAAATATAGCAAACATAGAAAGTATTATTGATACATCATGACATAACATAAGAATTCCACTTACTGCATAATTAAAGTTAAAACGTATAGCTACATATATAATAATTGCTATTAATGAATATAATAATGATTTAATAGCATTCTTAGTTAAACTCTTAGTAACAAGAGTACTTATTTCACTCATAGATGTCTCTATTCCCATATCTTTTAATTCTTTTTTAACTTTAGTTGTGTCTTCATCACTAAGAATATCATTTAGTTTAATGTATCCTTCTGTTTTACCACCAACGTAATAATCATATCCTCTTACATCATAATCTTTTAACATAGTAGTTAATTTATCAAAATCAATGTCTTTACTAGATGATAAATTTATATTAGTTCCACCAGTAAAGTCTACTCCAAAGTTAAATCCACGTACTAATGCAAAAGCAATTCCTATTGCTATTATTGCTATTGCTGCCATTATTGGTTTACTAGCAAATTTAACATAATCAAAATTATGTACATTATTTATTTTACCTACAAATAATTTTTCTTTTCCAACGAATGCTTTACTCTTAACAAACATTCCTTGTATTATACGATATAAAATTACTGTCGTAAATACTGTTACAAATATAGTAATTATTAACATAGTAGCAAATCCTTTAACACTACTTTCTCCAAATAAGTAAAGAACTATACCAGCTATTAATGTTGTAATATTAGCATCTATTATAGCTACTAAACTACTCTTATTTGCTTCATTATATCCAGCTACTAATTTATTACCTTTTCTAAGCTCATCTTTAATTCTATCATTAGATATTATTATAGAATCTACCGCCATACCTATACCAAGTACTAAAGCAGCTATACCAGTTAATGTAAGTACACCACCTACTGCATTAAATATTAAGAATACAAGTACTGAATATAAAAGTAAACATATACTACCAATAACTCCACTAAATCTATATTTAAATATTAAGATAAGTGATACTACTACAAATGTAATAATACCAGCAATACCAGTCTTAGTAATAGTTTCACTACCAAATGAAGGCGAAACACTCTTAGGTGTAGCTTCTTCTGTTAACTTAGTTGGAAGACTACCACTATTAATTAAATCTACAAGCGCTTGTGCTTCTTCTTTAGTAAAATTTCCTTCAATAACTACTTCACTACTATTAAGTCCTTCATTTACACTAGCAGCACTAATACACTTCATACTAGCATCTTTTCCACAAGTTTCTTTTTCATTATTATATGAATCTAATCCCTCAGTAAAATCAAGCCAAGTAATCATCAAATTCTCACCATTACTTCTCTTTGATAAAGAATTTGTTACATCATAAAACTTAGCAGTATCTTTAATATCTAATTTAACTTGATATTGAAAAGTCTTACTATTTTGGCTTAAAGAAGCACCATTGTGTCCAAGTATCTCACTTGTCATAAGTAAGTTATCATTTACATCTCTAAATGATAGTACAGCAGTTGTACTAATTCTTTGTCTTGCTTCTTCTTCACTAGATACACCTGGAAGTTGTATTCTAATTAAGTTATCTCCTTCAAAGCTTATAACAGGTTCACTTACACCTAAACTATCAATTCTATTAACTATAGCTTTATAAGTCTTATCTAAATCATCTTGTGTTAACTCATCATCCTTATTAAGTGGTTCAATATTATAAAGAATCTCAAATCCACCTTGTAAATCTATTCCATAATGAATAGACTTTAGTGTTGGCTTTATAAGTAATAAACAACCAACAACAATTACTACCAATATACTAATTGGTTTAATTATTTTTTTCATTAAAGCATCTCCTCATCCACATTGTCATCTCTTGTTTTTAATTTTTTCATCTTTTCCATGACATAATCATTAAGTTTATAATTATCGGCATACAATATATCACTTATAAGATCATGAAGTTGTAAATCTCTTTTAACTTTCCACGTACTATTAACTAAATAATTCCATACATCTTTTTCTGTTATATATTTAAAGCCTAAATTTCTTAGTTCTTTAACTTTAGAATATAATGCAGGAAGTACTCTATTATATAATTCTTTAGCACTTTTAAATTCTATAGGATTATCCATAACCTTCACCAAGTTAATTATACAATATAACCAAGAAAAAAGAAACTAAAATAGTTTCTAATCACAATTATTAAAACATTTACAATATCTTTTAGTATCTATATTCTTATCAGTGAAATATCCATTATCACCTTCACCACAAAATAAATATGTTTTAGGATTTTCATAAGTACCTAATTCACTATCATAATAGTATGTTACAAATCCATTACAAGCTTGTTTTTTATAGTTAACTCTTCCTCTTAAATAACTATTAGTATCATTAGTTAATTCGCTTAAACATACATACTTTTCTACTATTTTATCACTTGCTGCATCATAAATACCATCTTCATAACTAGAAGGACATACAAGTCTATCATCTAATTTAGATAAGCAATAATCTTCTAAATACATATTAGCAGCATCTCTTATATTAGATTCTTCTACTATCATTTTTTTAATTACACCTTCATTATATAAACTAATTGCATTTGGTACTGCAATAAGAGTTATTATACCAAGTATTGCTATAACAGCAAGTAACTCTACTAATGTAAAACCAAGACTTCTTTTCATGTCTCACCTACCTTATATTTATAGATTAACACAAATAAAATAAAAAGACTAGTTCTTTTTAAGAATTTCTAGTCTCTTTTCTTCCTTTTCTAAGTCTTCTCTTTCTTTATTAACTATAGCTTCAGGTGCTTTATTTACATAATTTTCATTTGATAATAATTTCTTACGACGACTAATAGATGCTTCTAACTTTTCTATTTCTTCTTTACGTCTCAACTCTTCTTCAAGATTATTTTTAGAGTTATCAAAGAATAGATCAAATTTATAATTATATAACTCAATAGTAAGTTTATCTTTATATTTACTTTCACCAACTATTTTATCAGTTAATTTAAGCATCTTATTTAATAGTTCATTATTATTATAATCTATTACTTCAAATTCACTTGTTATTTTACTTTCAGTCTTTTTATTTCTAAATAATGTTACATATTCAAGCATTTCATCTATTTCTTTAGTTTCACTTTTGAATACTAGTTTTTTATCATATGTAGGATATTCAGTCATAAGAAGTATATCATTATCTTTTATTTCAAAGTTACTATACATTTCTTCAGTAACAAATGGCATAAATGGATGCATCATTTTAACTATAGCTGTTATTGTATATAAAAGTGTACTCTTAGTTTCATTACTTTCACTAAATTTAGACATTTCTATATATTTATCACAAAAATCATCCCATATAAATGAATATAACTCACTTCCTGCATTATTTAGTTCATATTTATCCATAGATTTAGTTACTTTTTTAATTGTTTCATTAAGCTTAGTAAGTATCCATTTATCTGCTTTATTTAAATTTTTAAGTGAATAATCTTCTTTCTTAAAGCATTCAAGTTTCATAAGTACAAATCTTGATGCATTCCATAATTTATTAATAAAGTTCCAAGTAGAAGCTACTTTATCAGTATCAAAACGTATATCCATTCCCATCGCAGATGTTGTTGTTAGATAGAATCTTAACGCATCACATCCATATTCATCTATCATATCCATTGGATCTATTCCGTTTCCTAATGATTTAGACATCTTTCTTCCTTGTTTATCACGAATAAGCCCATGAATAATACAATCTTTAAATGGACGACAATTCATTTGTTTAAGTGACGAGAATGCCATACGAGCAACCCAGAAGAAAATTATATCGTATGCTGTTACAAGAACATCAGTTGGAAAATATCTTTCTAAGTCTTCAGTTTTATTTGGCCAACCAAGAGTACTAAATGGCCATAACGCACTACTAAACCAAGTATCTAACACGTCTTCATCTTGAGTCCATCCATCACCTGGACATTCTTTTTGTACTTTAATGTCTTCCCCTTTATACCAAGCAGGAATTCTGTGTCCCCACCATAATTGACGACTAATACACCAGTCATGACAGTCTACCATCCAGTGATTTAATACTTTTTCAAATCTCTTAGGTATAAAGTTAATTTTATTGTCTCCACCTTTTTGAGCATCTAATAAGTCTTTACTCATACCACTCATATCAACAAACCATTGTTTAGATAAATATGGTTCAACTACAGCATCAGTTCTCTCAGAGTGACCTACACTATGTGTCATCTTTTCAACGCTAATTAATAAATCTTGACTCTCTAAATCTTTAAGTAATTCTTCTCTACACTTTTCACGAGACATTCCATTATATTTGCCAGTTTTCTCATTCATTGTAGCGTCTTCATTCATAATTAGAATTCTCTCTAAATTATGTCTTTCGCCTACTTCAAAGTCATTAGGATCATGTGCTGGTGTAATTTTAACACATCCAGTACCAAACTCAGGATCAGCATGTTCATCTCCTATAATAGGTATTAACTTATTAACAATTGGAAGTACTACATTCTTACCAATTAAATCTTTATATCTCTCGTCTTCTGGATTAACAGCAACAGCAGTATCACCAAATAAAGTTTCAGGTCTTGTAGTAGCTACATCTAAATACTTATCACTTCCTTCAATAAAATATTTAATATGATAGAAAGCTCCTGGATCATCTTTATAAATAACTTCTTCATTTGAAAGAGCTGTCTTAGCAACTGGATCCCAGTTAATAATCTTTTCACCACGATAGATTAATCCTTCATTATATAGTCTTATAAATACTTCATTAACCGCATCATTAAGTCCTTCATCTAATGTAAATCTCTCACGTCTATAATCCACACTAAGCCCTAAAGTTTCCCATTGTTTATGAATATTACTTCTATGTTCATCAGTCCATTTCCAACATTCTTTTAAGAATCCTTCACGACCAAGCTCATATTTATTAATTCCATTTTCTTTAAGTCTATTAACTACTTTAGCTTCAGTTGCAATAGCTGCATGATCCATTCCTGGAAGCCATAAAGTATCAAAACCTTTCATCTTTTTATATCTAATGATAACATCTTGAATACTACCATTAAGTGCATGACCTAAATGTAAATTACCTGTAACATTAGGTGGAGGTATAACTATAGTAAACGCATCTTTACTCTTATCTCCTGCATCAAAGCAATGACTTTTAAGCCACATTTCATATTTTCCATTTTCTACTTCTTTATGATTATATTTTTTATCAAGCATTATTTTCACACTCCCTTAAATATTTTTCTACCTCATCAAAATAAGGCTTAAATTTATCTTTATCTTTTATATTTTCAAATATTCTATTATAATAACCTTTATCTAATAATAAACCTCTACTATAGTCATAATATAAATCAAAAGCAAATGATAATAAGAATATTATTTTATCATTAACAGTCTTACAATTGACTCGTTTAACTGGCTCATGTAAATAAAATTCCTTCTTTACTTCTTCACTTATTTTGCTATCATCCTCTTTAAGTTCTAAAAGTCTAATTGTAGAAAAAGCATATATTATATCTAATTTATCAGCATCTCTCACTATCTTAGCATGCATCTTTTCACGTAATGTTAAATCATCTGGTAATTCATATTTATTATGATATTTTATAGCTTTAGAAACTATATCATAAAACTCATCATCTAATTTAAAGTTCTTAATTAAGCCTTTTTTAAATAATAATTCTTCTCCTAAATCTCCATGATCGACAGTTTCAGAATCTACAAATGATTTATATTTAGTCCATTGTTCAAATCTACCAAAATCATGTAATAATCCAATTAAACAAGTTAAATAATTATCTTCTTCATCTAAATTTAATGTATATGATATCTCATCACATTGATGCATTACTCTATATGAATGATTGTATTTATATGCAATCATATCCTCATTAAAATCAAAACCCATAACGTACTTATCAAACTCATCGAAGTTTTCATTCATCTCATTCATACTTTTTTCCTCCAAAATAAAAAGGTAATACCAAAGGACGAATTTATCGTGGTACCACCTTATTTTATACTCTATATATTTAACGCATATTTACGTAACTACTTACTTAATTTCAGTAATTAACTCCCAAGCTACCTTCATATATCTATCTTAAGAAAAGCTTTCACCCGATGACCTTTCATCTCTAATAATTAGTATATATTACTCCTCTTGTTCCTCGTTTTATAAAGAGATTATACATCTATATTATTTATTTGTCAAATAGTATTCATTGATATTAATTGATATTTAAAGAAATCTCCATCTTTAATTTCTCTAAACTTAATCTTTTTTTCTAAAATTTCAAAGCCATAATCATTAATAAAAGTCTCATTAAAATTATTAATGTCATTACTATCTAAACTTCTAACAAAATCTTTTATTAAACTCTCCTCAATATCTTTATCATCTATATCAATTAAATATTCATATATATTTAATTCTATTATATCACCATTTACTTTTTTATCTTTAACATAAATTAAACTTGAATAATCATATAGATAATCTTCATCATAATTAAAACATATTTTAATAGGCCCTGCATTAATATTTGGAAGAACATTAATATTAGGATAAAACTTTTCAATATCTTTATTAAACAATTCTTTAAACGAATTTATAAAAGATTGTTTATTTAAACAAAAATTTAAATTATCATCACTTGTCTCAAAAACTTCATTTTTATTCTTTGTAATATTAACTATATAATAATTCATTATTTCACTTATATTATTTTCATCTATAACACCATTATATTCATTTATTTTTACAAATAAATTGAAGTATGAATTATTATATATATTTTTTCTTAAAGTATTAATATTATCATTAAAATTAAGAGACTTATAATATATAAAACTTTTTTCTTTATTTTCTTCTATTTGTTTTTTATTGTTATTATCTAATATAAATATTGTAAGAATACATATTGAAATTAATATGATAAGTGCAATTATATATTTTTTCATTACCTAGCATTCCTCCAATCAATTTCAAAGTGCATTCCATCTATTTTTGTACCTTTACCATTTCTTCCCCAATTACCGCCCCATATGAATCCAAGTGGTTCAAAAACTTTTTTCCATAAAACATAATTAACATTTCTAGGATCGCTTTCGCCACCTATAGCATTTATAAAATTGTTGTATTTTTCTAAACTTCTACCATAAGGAGTTGAATATTTTTTTCCATTAATAGTATAGCTTTCGCTAGGATTTATATCTATTGCAATTCCATAAGCATGAGTACTAATTGTTTTGGTATTACTTATATATCGTATAGATATAGGTCCACTAACCACTATTTGATTAGGTTCATATTTTATTCCATCTATTCCAACTGTAATTATTTGACAAAATTTTTCCTGAACTTTTTTCCATGTTGAAGAAGCAAGTCTATGAACAGTCCAATTATATTTGGTTCCATTAGAACATGTAGTTGATACATTAACTAGATTTGTTTTTTTCCATGATGGGTCCATCTCAATACTATTACGATTAGATGTATCATTTACTGCTGCTTTATCATAGTAAGCAAATGATCCAAAGATTCCTTTTTTAGCAGAACATAATTGATATTTTCCGTTCTTATTACAATTGGAAGTTTTTCCACTATCAGGCGTGAATGTACCAGGATTACTAGCATCAGAAATAGTTGTGTTAGAGCTATTACTCCCGCTATTACTATTAGTTCCACTATTAATATTTTCTTTTTTATTATTTTCTTCTATTTTTTTATCAATAATAGTTTTTACATTATCAAGTCTTTTTTTAAGAGATTTTTTTGTATCAATATCTTTTATTTCATTAATTTTATTTACAGCATCATAATAATCATTATATTTAGAAGATGATTCAGCTTTACTAATGGAATCTACTGCTATGTCATAATACTTTTGATTAATTACATCACTTGAAGTATTACTTAAGCAATCTTTATATTCACCATTCGTTAAAGAAACTTTTACTAATACACTAACAAAAGTAGGTATAAAAAATACAACTACTGCAGCAATACAATTATTAACAAGTTGTTTTTTAGCTTTCGCAAGTAAATCTTCTTCTCCTACTTTAATAGTTTTCAAAAGTGTTATCATACCCGTTAAAATTAATAATATTGGAACAACAATCTTAATAATTAAAATTGCAATATTAACAATACGCATTACACTCAAAACAGTTGGATTATCACATATTTGTAAAATCATTACTACACCTCACAATCAATTACTATCTTTAACATTGATGATACCACTAAATGTCTTACCTTGATTATAATTTTGACTTTCATCTAGATTCTTAAATGTTATTACTATACTATATCTATGTTTCATGCCTGGGCTTATACTAACTTTGGTTTTAATTGCATCCCCACTAACAGATTTTTCTTCTACATTAGTACAACTACCACTCATTATATCATTAGAATTCATACTATCACATACAGCACTTATAGTTAACTCATCATTAATTATTTCATTTTTATATTCTTTCCATATTAAATCATACACTGCATCTAACGTACCTGTATTTTCTACAGTAACAGTTTTAGTAATAGTTTCACCTGGTTTAAAACCATTCTTATATATTAATGGACTATTATCACTATATTTAAGTTCTAAAGTTCCAGTTGTTACCTCTACTTCATCAGAACTGTATGCAAACTCAGCACGAAAATATCCATAACTAAATCCAACAGTACCAATGAATATAAATAATAAAATAAAACCAAATATTATTTTTTCTTCTTTTCCCATTTTCATATTATCACTATCTTCTATATTTATAATAGCATACTTTATCGCTAATTAAAACATTTTTAAAAAGATATAAAATTTAATTTTATAAAGAACTTATTCAACTATTCATTAATTTTCTCCTAGAGAAAAAAAGAATCTTAAGTATGTTTTATATACCAAAAATTCTTTTTTTACATTTTTGACATAATTTTTAACGTATGTTAAATTACTCATCGAAACGTTAAGGGCGTCATCTCAATATATTTAATTTAATTATTTTTTTAATTTTATTTTTTTATAAGGAGATGGTATGTATATGAACAAGAAAAATGTATTAATTGCATCTTTGATTTTCATAATAATACTTTTAATTCTAGTTATTCTTATAATTACAATTAAAAACACCTAACTCTCGTTAGGCCTTACACTTTTAAGTGATGGCGCCCTCAGGGGGCGAGTTAATTGTAAGGTTTTCTTTACAACACATTCTGCAAAAGCATCGTAATATCAAGGAATAATTAAGATTTTGAGTTTAAAAAGATTTGCAAAAAAATCCTAAAATTTGATGGGTAAACGTTGGGTATGATGGGTAGAAGTATGGGTACACCCATCATTTGCGGGCTCAATTTTAACTTAAAAAGTGGTCTATTCGAAATGAATAGATCACTTTTTTTATATTTCTCTACTAGTTCTTTCTATTTCTACTTTTACTTCAGTAGATTCTCCTCTATATTGTTCAATAATAGTATTTTTATCTAAAATATCATCTATATCTTTATCAACATTTATTTGCATTGTTTCCATATAGAACCAATCTCTAGAAATAATATACTTATGTTTATCAGTAATAAAGACTATAGCTACATCATAAGATATTTCATACTCGTCATTATAATTAATTAAATCATTAACAATCTCTATTGACTTTATAGTTTCATTAACTTCAATACTATCAGTTTTAACATCATTTAAGAAAAATTCAAATTTATCTTCTTTGGATATTTTCTCTAATGTGAAGTACGTAATGTCATCATCATCTCCAGCTAAGCTTCCTTCATGCATTAAATTAGATATGACAACAGAATATAAATCAAAATCAATCTTAATATTTCCATATACTGGATATGTATAATTAATATTTATGATTTTTTTACCAATCAAAGATTTTAAGATTTCTATTTCTTTTATTTTAAATTCTTGTTTAATCATTTTATTTCTTCTCCTTTTCAAAATGTATTCTCTGTCCTTTAATCTTAGGATTTGCTTTTGAACTATTAATATTTATATCAACTGCGGGTGAATTACCACTTTTACTAGTCTTAGTAATAACTCTATAAGTTATAACAGTCTCATCTGGTAAACGAACTATTGTAGCATTACCATGTATTGTTTTAGAATAATACCCTTTAGATATCTTATTAAAGAAATTATTAGCTTCTGATATTGGATTATCAGTATAAATAACTCTTTTTTTATTAGATGTTCCTTTTTTACCAAAGTACCCGCCTTTAGTTGTAGGATATTCACTTGCCATTGCCTTTGCATTTTTATTAATATTATATGTTTTAATACTATTTAGTACATTTTCTAATCCCTGAACAAGTGATGAGTAAGTTTGTTGTTGTAATGATAATTGTCCAGAAGTACCAACTCCAGTACTTCCACCTATCCCACTAACTCTTCCCATTTAACTTCCTCCTATTAGATTCTCTAATAGAATTATCAGGAATTATAATTTTAACATTTTTTTCGATAGCATATTTAAATATATCATTAATTTTATCATCATTTGGAGTTGAAGTATACACTACTATAGCATTTAGTTTTAAATGATCAACAGTATATTTAATAGCTTTTTCTAGTTTATTTCTATCTTCTTTATCAGTTAGGCAAGACATAGCACTAAAACATACAACTTTACATTCCTCTATGCCATCAATCATCATAGGAAATGAACTTTCATCTGTATAAGTCATATTAGGTATTGATACAATACCTAGTTCGTTAGCAAACCAAAGAGATACTAGTCTAGAATCAAATATTCTTCCTTCATTAATAGTAGGATAAATATTTCCTACTAGACTGTAATCAGGTGATATTATCATTTTTACACCGTGGAATCTCTTTTTATAAAAATCTAATTTATCCTCGATATTATATTTAATTGCATTTAGCAATCCATCATAATCATCAAATTTTTCATCCCATAAATAGAAACATGGTGCTGTTAATAATGTTTTAGTATACTTACCTGGCTCATTATATAAAGCCAAATAATCTGGATATACTTCTAAATCACATTTTAGATTTGGCATCCTACCAGATTTAGATGGTGTAGTAGTATTAAGTATTTTAAGAAATTCTAGTCGAGTTTTTCTTTCTATATCATCAACTTTCCTCATATGAGCACCTGTTGATTGGTGATTTAAGTCTATTATTCACGATTTTCACCATTCCTTTCTAATATTAATTGACATAATATTCTTAAATAATTTTTGAAATTTTGAACCTTCATGATATAATAGACTTGTAACCAGATCTATTTGATCATTGGTTCTTAGTACTTTGTTATCGCAAGTAACAAGGTACTTTTTATTTGCAATCAATTCTGCATCACCTCTTCTTTCTTAATTAAATATTCATTAGTAGCAGTAAATTGTTTGACTAGTTCTCTTTCATAGTCTTTAAGAATCCAGGTATATTTCTTCCACTTTATATATCTAACCATAGAGTAATAACCACATTCCATAGAAGTATCAAACTTAATTGCTAAATCCATTGAATCTTCAAGATTAAATAAATTAACTAATGGTGGTGGTGCTATCATATAAACAGCAAACCATTCAGCTTCTGCTTCAGCTAGTGAGCATTCACAAGTGTGTTTTAACTCTATGTGTCCTATTTCGTGAAATATAGTAGTTCTAATTCTTTCTG
>SFTR01000133.1 GCA_004560915.1 bacterium
CTTATTTGTGGTTAAGAAATGCATGGTCTAGTTTTGATTATATATTTATATATATAAGCTCGTCTGGTGGCTGGTCTGATTTCAGTGCAAACGTCTCTGCAGGTTTTTCACCTGCGTTCCGTATCGGTTAGTATCTTTTAATGAAAACAAATTTTATAAAACTGAAATTGTTTTCTTTTTATTTTCCTTAAAATATTCTATAATACATCTAGGTGTTAAAAATGAAAAGAAATGAAGTAAACTATGAAGATTTAAGTCCTATGATGAAACAATATATGGATATCAAAAAAGATTATGAAGATACTTTACTATTTTATCGTATTGGTGATTTTTATGAATTATTTTTTGAAGATGCTGATGTTGCTGCTCATGAACTTGAACTAACATTAACTGGTAAAAATGCTGGGTTAGAAGAAAGGGTTCCAATGTGCGGGGTGCCTCATCATGCTGTTAAACCTTACTTAGAAAAAGCAGTTAATAAAGGATTTAAAGTAGCAATTTGTGAACAAATGGAAGATCCTAAAAAAACTAAAGGTATGGTTAAAAGAGAAGTAATAAATGTAGTTTCTAAAGGTACTTTAGTGGATTTAGATTTCTTAGATTCTTTTGATTTTAATTATTTAGCAAGTATAATAGATTTAAATTACGCTTATTTACTTACATACGCCGATATTTCTACAGGAGATATTTATGCTGAATTCTTAGATTATAATGATGATGCTTTAGTTAATAAAATTCTTACTTTAAATATTAAAGAATTAATATTAAAAAAAGATTTTAATGAAAAAATAGTTAATCTATTTAAAAATAGCTATAGTGTTAATATTAATTATAGTGATGAATTATATGACAATGAATTAAAAATACTAGATAATATTAGTGATGAGAGAGTAACTATTGGAGTTAAGCATTTATTTTATTATTTAATTGTTAAAGAACTTAAAGATGTATCTTTATTTGAAAGTGTTAAAATAATTAACAATAGTAATTATTTAAATTTAAATATTCACACTATTAGAAATTTAGAATTATTTGAAACCCTAAGATTAAAAGAAAGAGAGTATTCTTTAATTTGGTTTTTAGATAGATGTAAAACTAGTATGGGATCACGTACTTTAAAGTTATGGGTATCTAATCCTTTAAGGAATGAAGAAGAGATTAATAAACGTTTAGATATTATTACTAAATTAAATGAAGAATTCATTTTAAGAAGTGATTTGCTTAAATGTTTATATGAAGTTTATGATTTAGAAAGATTATGTGGTAAGTTAACTTGTGGTTCTTTTAACGCTAGGGATGCATTACAAATAAGAAATAGTTTAAAGGTATTACCAAAAGTAAAAGATATCTTAACTAAGATGAATATTGATATTAAAATTAATACTCATGAAGAATTATACAACTTACTTGATAAAGCTATATATGAAGAACCACCTATAACAATTAAAGAAGGTTATTTAATTAAAGATGGATACAATAATGAATTAGATGAACTTAAGAAAATAAGAAGTGGTGGTAAAGAATTTTTAAGTACTTTAGAACAAGAAGAAAGAGCAAGAACTGGTATTCAAAATTTAAAAGTTGGATATAATAAAGTTTTTGGTTACTACATTGAAATAAGTAAAGGACAAGCATCTCGTGTTAAGGAAGAATTTGGTTGGGAAAGAAAGCAAACTTTGACTACTGGCGAAAGATTTATTAGTCCTATACTAAAAGAAAAAGAAGCTATGATTTTAAATGCTGAAGAAAGAATTATTGAACTTGAATATGATTTATTTAATGAAATAAAGGAAACAATTAAAAAGGATATTATTTCTTTGAAAGAAACAGCTAATAAGATTGGTATAATTGATGCTTTATGTTCTTTATCTATAGTTTCAGAAAAGGAAAAGTTAATTAGACCAATATTTAATCATGATAAGTTAGTTGATATCAAAAATGGTTTTCATCCAGTAATCAATATTGTTACTAATGGAAAGTATGTTAAAAATGATATATATATGGATAAAAATATAAACACACTTTTAATAACGGGACCTAATATGAGTGGTAAATCTACTTATATGAGACAGCTTGCTATCATAATTATTATGGCTCAAATAGGATCTTTTGTTCCTGCTGATTACGCTAATTTATGTATTTTTGATGCTATCTTTACTAGAATTGGTGCTAGTGATGATTTAGTTAGTGGAGAATCAACATTTATGGTTGAAATGAAAGAAAGTAGAAGTGCTATTAAAAATGCAACTAGTGAATCATTAATTTTATTTGATGAATTAGGAAGAGGTACTGCAACTTATGATGGTATGAGTTTAGCTGGAGCTATTTTAAAATACGTGACCAAAAATATTAAGTGTAAAACACTTTTTAGTACTCATTATCATGAATTAACTAGTTTAACTGATGAATATCCTACTATTAAAAATGTTCATGTTAGTGCCACTTTAGATAATAATAAACTTGTATTCTTACATAAAATTGAAGATGGAGCAATTGATAAAAGTTATGGTATTCATGTTGCTGATTTAGCAGGACTTCCTAAAGACATTATTAATGATGCAAATAAGATGCTTAAAGAATATGAAACAAATAGTAAAGATAGTGGAAGTAAACAAATCTCATTTGATTTTACAGAACCAGTAAAAGAACCAAACATCTTAAAAGAAGAAATTGATAAAATTGATCCATTAAA
>SFTR01000134.1 GCA_004560915.1 bacterium
ATTTGGTTTTCCAATTGAATCATCTTTACCACATATTTTAATAAAACCACGAGCAAGTAAACGTCTTACCAATTGACTACTATTTACTCCTCTTATCTCATCTATTTTAAGTCTTGTTATTGGTTCATTATAAGCTATAACAGCAAGTACTTCTAAAGCAGCATTAGATAGTCCACTACTTTTAGTATCAGTAACTAACTTTTCATAGTATTCTCTATGTTCTTCTTTTGTAGTTAATTTAAATCTATTACCTAAATAAGATATTCTAAGTCCTCTATCAGGCTTTTCATAATCTTTTTTAAGTTCCATAAATATTTGTTTTATTTCTTCATTATCTACTTCAAGAATATTTTTAATTTCATCTACTGTGACCCCTTCATCACCTACTATAAATAATACTCCCTCTAATATTGCTTTTTTATTCACATCAATCAACTCTTTCTAAGTATATATCACTAAAATTATTATCTTGTTTAATATTTATCTCCCTATTTTTAGCCATTTCTAATACTGATAAGAAAGTAACTACTACATAAGGTTTACTAAAATCATCAAAAAGTTCTATAAAATTAAGTTTTTTATGAACCTTAAGAATATCTCTTATTTTAGCAACTCTTTCTTTAACTGACAACTCTTTTCTAGTAATTTTAGTATTTTTAGGTTTGTTATACTCTTGTCTTTCAAGTAATTTTTGAAAAGCATCTAATAAATCAAATATACCAACACTACCATCATTTTCTAATTTTTCACTTGAATATTGTTTTAAAGATTCAGGAGCTTTAGTGTAATAGTTAGCTCTATTTTCTTCAAGACTCCTAAAAACTTCTGTACTTTCTTTATATTTTTTATATTCTACAAGTCTACGTTTTAATTCTTCTTCAGGATTTTCTTCTATTGCATCTTCTTCTTCATCTTTTTTATTTGGAAGTAACTTCCTACTTTTCATTTCTATAAGTTCAGCAGCCATTACCAAATATTCACTTGCTATATCTAAATTCATATCAGTCATTTCTTCTATATAATTTAAATACATACGAGTTATTTCTGATATTTCTATATCAAATATTTCCATCTTAGATTTTTTTATAAGATGTAGTAGTAAATCAAGTGGACCTTCAAAATCCCCTATTAATAAATTATCCATTATTTACATTCCCATTTCTTTAATTTTTCTTTTTTAACTATAGTTGCTTTAGTAGAAGTTTTCTTATATAAAGGTATAAAACCATCAGGTAATTTATTTAAATTAACACTATAAAATAATTTATTATTTTTATAATCAGTAGAAATTCCAACTCCACTTATTTTAGTATTTTCATTATCAAGTTCATCTTTATATTTTTTACTTGTTTCTGTTTCTTCAGTTGGTAAAATATACTCTTTAGTTATTGAGTATGATACTAATAAATCATTTTCAAAACTATATACATTTTCATATTTTAATTTAATATTGTCTATATCTTCTCTACTATAAGTACAAGTAACTTTATATTTCTTTTGTAACTCTTCAGTAGTATATTTGACTATTTTACCATATTTAGAATCCTGATATACATCAGCATCAACACTTATTTTATATTGACTAACTTCTCCTTTTTCAACCTTATTCTTAACACTAAATAATTCTTTATATGTAACTTCTTTATCATTATTATAAAATACTATATAGAATCCTAAATCATCAGTAGAATCTAATTTTTTATCAGATAAATAACTAAATATAATTTTATTTTGCTCATTAGTAGTAAAATTATAAAATTTAATACCATTCATTTTAACAAATGATGTTGGATCACCAACTTTAATATATCCATCTACTAAATTACCATTCGTTACTTCTTCTTTTGTTTCATTTTTTATCATTGGAAGTATTGTAGTATTAAAAAAAGATGTTATATTATCCATAAAGTATATACAAGCAGCAATAATTAATAAGATTACTATTATTATCACATTACTTGTTTTTTTCTTTTGAGTATTTACTTCTGTTTGAGAACCTATTTCTTCAATAGTTTTTGTTTCTTGTGTAGGAGCAGCTTCAGCTACATTAGTATTATCTATAGTTGGAACTCCTTCCATTGCAACACTCATATCTAGTTTGACTTCTTCACGAATTCCATTATCAGTAGGTACTACTTCTTGAGGTGTAACTTCTGTACTAGGAGTGGTTTCGACCTCTTGAGACATAACTTCTATATTATCAGCTATGACAGTTTGCTCTACTTTTGATGGAGCAGCTACTGTATTAACTATAGGGGGTTGTGATGTACTAGTTAAGTCCGGCATAACCTCCATAGGCTCATTATTTTGAGCAGTATCATTTGTTGCCATAACTGGTTCACTAGGCTTAATAGTTGGTTCTGGTGTAGGTTCTTGAACTTGAGGAGTCACTTCAGGAGTAGTTTGAGGTTCTACTACTGGTTCAGTTACTTGTGGTTGTGTTACAACATTTGCTTGAACTTGCGCTTCATTTGCTTGTACTGGAGTTACCTCAGTTTGAACCACTGCACCATTTACAGTTGGTTCAGCTACAGGTTCTTGTACTGGTTGCGCAGGTACACTTGCAGTTGGTTCAAGAGGAGTCACTGTATTATTAACTACATTATTTGTAACTTCTGCACCATTATTTACATTTTGATTATTTGTTTCTGGATTCATTAACATCACCCTTATTCTTAT
>SFTR01000014.1 GCA_004560915.1 bacterium
TACTGATAATAGTGGTTCTGGTGATATGGGTATGGGTGCTGGTAAGATGAGAATCATAGGATTTAAGAATATGACTCAACATGCTGGTGCAACAACTCTTATTTATATGATTAGAAAGATGTTATCGGGCATTAGAACAGTAGGTGCAATAGAGGTAAATAAGGTTGATTTTCTATATTTCAATGATAAAGAATTAGTTAGTACTATTTCTTCTGATTTACCAAAAGAACTTATGAAGAAACAAATGTGTGATGTAGTTCTAGTAGATTTAAATGATTATGATGATGTTTCAATATGTAGTCAAGTATATTATTTAATAGAACCATCAACTATAATGATAAATAAGATGTTAAGAAAGAATAGAGCAGCTTTAGAACAATTAAAGAATGAAAGAGTAGTACTTAATAAATGCGTTCTTAATTCTGAAGATGTAGCTACATTTGAATATGAAACTAAACTAAAGGTGTTTGCAACTATACCTCCATGTGATGATAGACAAGAAAATATTGATCCTGTTAAAAACTTTATCAGTAAAATGGGTATTTAATTGATATACAAATAGTGTATAGTTAGTTGACAAAGAAATAAAAATTATGTAAAATTTATATAGAGAAGGAGATAAGTGTTATGTTAAATTTAATTAATGTGTTAAATGGTGTACAAGCTGATACTTTATGTGAGGAATTAGAACCAGTTTTAAGAATTGTTGGTATTGCAATCTTCATTATTAAAGTAGTTGTTCCTATTATGTTAATTATTGTTGGTATGTTAGATATGGCTAAGGCTGTAACTGAAAAAGATGAAAATAAGATTAAAGATGCTCAACATAAGTTAATTAAAAAAGCAATTGCTGCAGTATTAGTATTCTTAGTTGTAACAATTGTAGGTGTACTTATGAACTTAATAGGTGCAGAAGATTATAAAAAATGTACTAAATGTATTACTAATCCTTGGAATTGTAAGACTAGTACAGATGATATTATCAAAGGTTAATAAAAATCGTAAAATAAGGGCTTTTGTCCTTTTTTTATGCTGTTGAAAAAATATAATAATGATGATATAATTGACGTTAGAGGGAATTAGTATGAAAAGGTTAAAGGAAATAGATTTTAAAAAAATAAATATTAAAAAAATATTTAAAAATATAATTAAAGGTATTAAGAAGTATGCTTCTACAAATATTTTATTTATATCTTATATAATTATTACATTATTGATTGGGTTTTTATTAAGATTATTTACTATAGGAACTCCTATATATTTTAAAGCATTCTTATCTGATTTTATGGTTTCATTGTTAATAGGAGCATTTGGTTATTTATTTAAACCTAAGTATCAATTTACTTATTTCTTTATATGGATAATATTTGCTACGTTTTTAGCTATTGGAAATACTATTTATTATCAATTTTATCAATCATTTTTATCAGTTAATTTAATATCAACTGCATCTATGTTAGGAGCAGTAGATGATTCATTATATGATAAATTACATATAACACAATTCTTATATATTATATTTCCTATTATATTCTTTGGAATACATAAATTCTTAAGTAAAAAGAATTATTATTTTGAAGTAGAGAAGACTGAAAAAGGAAAGAGAAATTTTATATATTCAGTTGCTACTTCTGGAGTTATTATATGTTCTTTATTATTTACTTTAAATGCTACTGATACTAGTAGATTAGTTAAACAATGGAATAGAGAATGGCTTGTACAAAAGTTTGGTTTATATACTTATACTGCTAATGATTTAATACAGAGTATACAACCTCATTTAAATACATTATTTGGTTATGATGAAGCAGCTCGTAAGTTTAGAAATTTCTATTCTTGCAAAGCTGAAGAGAAGATTAGTTCTAATAAATATACTAATGCATTTAAGGATAAAAATGTTATATTTATACATGCTGAGAGTATGCAAAATTTCTTAGTTAATTTAAAAATAAATGGTAAAGAGGTAACACCTAATTTAAATAAACTTGCTAAAGAAGGAATTTATTTTGATAGATTTTATCCTCAAATAAGTGTAGGAACTAGTTCTGATACTGAGTTTACATTAAATACTGGTCTTATGCCGTCGAGTAGTGGTACAGTATTTGTAAACTATTATAATAGAACTTATTATGCACTTCCTAAATACTTTAATGATATGGGTTATTATACATTTAGTGCTCATGCTAATAATGCTGATTATTGGAATCGTAAGACTATGCATCATACTTTAGGATATCAAGATTTCTATGCAAAAGATAGTTATGTAGTACCAAGTGATACTAGTGATCCTAATTGGGTTGGACTTGGACTATCTGATAAATCATTCTTTAATCAATTAGTTCCAATACTTAAAAATATTAAAGAAAATCATAAAAAATTCTATGGAACAGTTATTACTCTTTCAAATCATTCACCATTTAATGATTTAGAAAAATATGATCCATTTGATGTAACTATGAAATATACTGTTACTGATGAAAATGGTAAGAAGAAAGAAGCAGTTGCAACTTATTTAGAAGGTTCATCTATGGGTAACTATATTAGAAGTGCTCATTATGCTGATGCTGCATTAGGCGAATTTATACAATTATTAAAAGATAATGATTTAACTAAAGATACTATTATAATATTATATGGAGATCATGAAGCAAGACTTAACAAGAAGCAATTTAACTTATTATATAATTATGATCCTAATACTAATGATATTAAGAGTGAAGATGATCCTACATATGTATCTATGGAAAATTATAATTATGATTTACTAAAAAATACTCCATTAATAATGTGGAATGTAGATAAAAAATATAGAAGAAAAGTAAGTAGTGCAATGGGTATGTATGATGTACTTCCTACTATAGCTAATATGTTTGGATTTAAAGACAAATATGGTCTTGGACATGATATATTTAGTGATAATGAAAAAATAGTAGTATTTCCTAATGGAAATGTACTTACTGATAAAGTATATTATAGTAATTTAAATGATGAATATGTTGCGTTAAGTGATGAACCTATAAATAGTGATTATATTAGTAGACTTAAAGATTATGCTAATCAAATATTAGATGTATCTAATGGAATAGTACTACATGATTTAATTAAAAATGAAGAAGATAAGATAGGAGCTTGCGAACGTGAAGAAAAAAAGTGATAGAAAAATAATAATTTTATTTGTTGTAGTAGGTATTATATTACTTGGTTTTCTAGGATATAGAGTTAATAAAGATTTCTTAATTAAAACTAATAATAAGAAACAAATAGATTCTATTGAATTCTATGGATATACTTTATCTAAGAGTGATACTGATTTATATAAAAGTACATTTAAAGAGTTAAGCAAAGTATTAAATGAAAAACCAGTTGATATGAATAGTTATGCTAAGTTAATATCAGAGTTATTCATTATAGATTTGTATTCACTTGGTAGTAAACTTACTAGTACAGATATAGGTGGTATAGAATTCTTACATAAAGATTTAAGAGAGAACTTTAAAGAAAATATGGGTTCAACATTATATAAGTTTGTTGAAAGTAATATAGATGGTAAGAGAAAACAAGAATTACCTATGGTAAAAGAAGTTAATGTAACTGATGTATTTGAAACTAAATACACTTATAATAAGAATGAGTATCCTGCTTATTTAGTTACTGTTAATTGGACTTATGAAAAGGATTTAGGGTATCAAACAAGTGCTAAATTAACTATTATTAATGATAATGATATTCTATATATAGTTAAAGGGAATTAAGACTAGAAATAGTCTTTTTCTATTGATATAATTGTTGTGTAATATGTATGAATATAGATAATATTAAATATAAATTATTAGAGTGTTATAGTATTGATTTATGTTATTCTAAGGTATAAGATATGTGGAGTAGTGATAATAAATGTTTTGTTATGTATGAAATTACTGATTTAGTTATTAATGATTATTTTGGTGGTAGTATTTGTAAAATACATGTAGATGATGTAAGTCATTACTTTAATATAATAGATGATAATGTGTTTGATTTAACTTCTATTCAGTTTAATAAAGAAGTAGATTATAGTAATTATGAAGTTATAAGTAAAGAAAAAATACTTTCTAATGAAGACATTAAAAGAAGATATAATTTATTAAAAATTAGACTTCAGAGTAAGTTATTAAAAGAAATAGATGAAGCCATATTTAAATGTAGTTTATGTGAGGTGTTAGTAGAAAAGTTTGAAAGCAATACTACTATATATTTAGGTACATATAATGATATAGTTCTAGTTGGAGAAACACCTACTAGAAATATTTTAGATTTTAAGTTTGAAAGATATTCTGATGTTGTAGGTAAGATATATGATGTTCATAATTATAAAGTACTTCCTATATATCATCCAAGTCCAGTGTCACCTATGAGCTATAAAGGAAATGAACCAATATTTAATATGTAAAAAAAATATGTTTAAAGATTGGTTCTATATTGAATAAAATATTTAATTTGATATAATTTATATAGATGATAAGGAGGATAAAATGGATAGTAAAAATAAACCATTAATAATTGGTGTTTCTTTAATAGCATTAGCTGTTGTTATACTTGTAGTTATTATGCTTGTAAGAGGTAGAGGTAATGAGATGAGTACTTCTAAATTTGAAACTATTGATGATGTTAAAACTATGGTAAAAAGCATATATAAAGATTTAGGGGATACGTTACCAGCACTTGAATTTCAAAAATTAAATAGTTCTACTGAATCATGGAAAAGTTTTACAGGTTTAAGTGATAGTTCTAATGTAGAATTTGCGGTAGTAAGTGAGCCATTAATGAATGCTCAAGCATATAGTTTAGTTGTATTAAAAGTTAAAGATATTTCTAAAATAGAAAGTATGAAACAAGAAATGTATGATAATATTGATATGGCTAAATGGATATGTGTTAGTGCTGAAAAATTATATATTACTAATAGTGATAACATAATATTTATGGTTATGGCAAGTGATGATTGGGCTACTCCGGTATATAATGGATTTAAAAAATATGTTAATAATAATATAGGAAAAGAATTAACTAAAACAGAAAATGGAAGTACTAATCTACCAGGTGAAATGACTGATGCTGAACCTATAGCTTAAATAATATTGCTCCTTATGGAGCTTTTTTTAAAAGGAGAAGATTATGGTATTTGCGAGTATTACATTTTTATATTATTTTTTACCAGTTTTTTTAATCTTATATTTTGTTGTACCTAAGAAATATAAGAATTTAGTATTATTATTATTTAGTTTAATATTTTATTTTTATGGTGAACCTAAGTATATATTATTAATGCTTATAGAAGTTTTATTTGCATATTTTATGACACTTAGTTTAGAAAAGAATAAGAGTAAAAGTTTACTTATAGTAGTAGTATCTTTTCATTTGTTATTACTTTGTATATTTAAATATTTTAATTTTATAATTAGTAATATAAATAGTATTTTTAGTAGTAATATATCTCTTTTAAATATAGTTCTTCCTATTGGTATAAGTTTTTATACTTTTCAAATTATTAGTTATGAAGTAGATGTTTATAGAGGTAAAGTAAAAGCATCTAAGAATTTAATAGAATTTATGACTTATGTTTTCTTGTTTCCTCAATTAATTGCTGGACCTATTGTTAGATATGAAAGTGTAAATAAAGAATTAAAATCAAGAAAAGTAACATTTGATGATTTTAGTAGTGGTGTTAATAGATTTGTAATTGGTTTATTTAAAAAGGTTGTTATAGCTAATAATATAGGTGAGTTATGTAATATATTAGTTGGTAGCACAGAGGTATCAGTTTTATTATATTGGGTACTTGGCATTAGTTATATGTTACAGATATATTTTGATTTTTCTGGGTATAGTGATATAGCTATAGGTATTGGTAAGATGATTGGATTTAAGTTTCCTGAAAACTTTAATTATCCTTATATAGCAGATAGCGTCACTAATTTCTGGAGACGTTGGCATATGACACTTAGTAGTTGGTTTAAAGATTATGTATATATACCACTTGGTGGAAATAGAGTAAGTATATTAAAACATATTAGAAATATATTTATAGTATGGATGCTTACAGGTTTATGGCACGGAGCTAGTTGGAATTTTATAATATGGGGATTATACTTTGGAGTAA
The DNA here is from genome assembly GCA_004560915.1 of bacterium. Next base: position 6,140 of record SFTR01000014.1, read on the forward strand.
TACTTATAATTGAAAAATATTTTCTTAATAAAGTATTAGAGAAGTTACCTAAAGTAATTAGAATAATTTATACGTCATTTGTTGTTATGATAAGTTTTATAATATTCTCAAGTAATAATTTAGATAGTGCTTTTACTATTATAAAAGGTTTATTTAGTTTTAAGAGTTTAAGTTTATCAAATAATTTTATACTTTATTATGTTAAAAGTTATGGATTTATATTAATTATGGGTATAATATTTAGTACACCTTTAATAAAGAATATAATAGAAAAACTTAGAAGTAAAAAAATACTTAACAATATTATAAATATAATAGAAGTAATAGTTATTCTTTTAATACTTTTAATAGTTACATCTATGCTTATTGATAGTAGTTATAATCCATTTTTATATTTTAGATTTTAAGGAGGAAATATGTGTAATAAATATAGAGATATAGTTATTAGTGTATTATTTGTATTAATACTTTCATTATTCTTTGTTTTAAACATTTTTAAGAGTGATAATGAAGTATCAGTAAGTGAGAGACGTAAACTTACATTAATGCCTAAATTTAGTTTAAAAACATTATTTAATGGAACATATTTTAATGAGTTTGATAAATATACTACTGATCAATTTATATATAGAGATAACTTTAGAACTTTAAAAGCTAAGATGGATTTAAATATAAAAAATAATTATCATAATTTATATATGAAAGATGATTATTTTATAGAAATGGAATATCCATTAAATATGGATTCAGTTGATAATTTAATTAGTAAGATTAATTATATAAGAGATAATTATTTAAGTGAAAGTAATGTTTATTATTCTATAATACCTGATAAGAATTATTTTGTTAATGATAATAATTTAAGAATTGATTATGAATATTTAGAAGATTATATGTATAATAAATTGAACTTTAGATATATTGACATTTTTAATACTTTAGAGTTAGATGATTATTATAAGACAGATAGTCATTTTATGATTAACAAGATTGATAATGTTGCTTCTAGATTACTAAGTGGTATGAATAACTATAATGATATTAGTTATGACGTGGAGAAGGTTAGTACTTTTGATGGAGTTTATAAGTCTAGAGTGCCTGTTAGTACTTCAACTGATGAATTAAATATTATTAAAAATGATGGTATTAATAATAGTTTAATTTATGATTATAGTAAGAATAGTTATATAAGTTTTTATGACTTAAATAAATTAAAAAGTAATGATAAATATGAAATGTATTTAGGTGGTAGTACTCCTTTAGTTAATATCTCTAATGATCTTTCTGATAATGATAGAGAATTAATAATATTTAGAGATAGTTTTGGTAGTTCTTTAGCGCCTTTACTAGTTTCGTCATATAAAACTATTACTTTAGTGGATACTAGATATATAAGTCCTAAAATATTGGGTAATTATATTGATTTTAATAATAAAGATGTATTGTTTATTTATAATACTTCTATAATTAATAATAGTTATGGTTTGAAGTGAAATTAATTACTTAAGCTGTAAATTATGTTATATATCGTTAGTGAAGTACTTGGCCTCTCTGGTTAGGTACCACGAAATTGTTTATACCTAACTACGAGTGAGTTAGGTTTTTATATGTTCTAATATTATAAAAGAAGTGTTTTACAAAGTTTTGTCTAACTATAATATTAGGAGGATAGAACAATGAAAAAAATAAATGTTTTAGAATAAAATTCCTTATTTAAAAATAAATGGTGAAATATTATAAAATTATTATATAAGCATCATTTTATGTAAAAAGTGGTTATAATAAAAATAATTTCAAGAGAGTATATGTTAGTTTAAATGGAAATCTTATTAATAATTTGATATACTTGTTTTAGTACTTAAGAAGAGAGGCAGTATTATGATTAAAGGAAAACCATTTGTCAAATGGGCCGGAGGCAAAAGACAAATTATTGATAAATTAAAAAAACATTTACCTGAGAAGTTTGATACATATTATGAACCATTTGTTGGTGGAGGAGCTCTACTATTTGAACTATCACCTAAGAAAGCTGTTATTAATGATTCAAATGCTGAATTAATAAATGTATATAGATGTTTATGTGATGAAGACAAATTTAAAAAGATGTGTAGTGTTTTAAATCATTATGAAAAAGAACATTCTGAAGAATTTTATTATGAAATTAGAAATAAAGATAGAAGTATAAGTTCATATAATAGACTTTCTGATTATACTAAGGCAGCTAGAACTATTTATCTAAATAAAGCATGTTTTAACGGTCTTTATAGGGTTAATAGTAAGAATCAATTTAATGTACCCTTTGGTAAGAAAACAAAAGTTAATACTTATGAAGGAAGTAATTTAATAACTGTTAGTAATTATCTTACTATTAATGATGTAACTATATTATGTGTTGATTTTGAAGAATCAGTTAAGAATGCTAAAAAGGGTGATTTTGTATATTTTGATCCACCATATGATTCTGATACTAGTACATTTAATAGTTATACTGAGGATGGATTTGGAAAAGAAGAACAAGTTAGACTTGCTAGAGTATATAAAGAACTTGCTGATAGAGGAGTTTATGTAATGCTTTCTAATCATAATACAAGTTTAGTTAAAGAACTATACAAAGATTATAATATAGATGTAATAGAAGCTAAGAGAAATATAAATGCTAATGGTAAAAAACGTGGTTATGTAGAAGAAGTAATTATTACTAATTATAATGTTACTGAAAAGTTTGATAAGTAGTTGAGGAGGAATATATGAAAAAGGTAAAACCATATTATGAAGTTAATAATTTTACTTTATTTCATGGTGATACTTTTGAAATATTAAAAAGCATAAAGTCTAAAAGCATTGATATGATTTTTGCAGACCCTCCTTATTTTTTATCTGGAGATGGTATTACTTGTAGTGGTGGAAAAATGGTTATCGTTAATAAAGGCAATTGGGATAAAAAAATATCTATCAAGGAAAAACATAATTTCAATAAAAAATGGATTAGGTTATGTAAAAGAATTTTAAAAGATAATGGAACTATATGGATAAGTGGTACTATGCATAACATCTATTCCATTGGTGTTGGATTGGAAGAAGAAGGTTTTAAAATAATAAATAACATTACTTGGAAAAAGTTAAATCCTCCACCTAATATTAGTTGTAGATGCTTTGTTCATTCAACTGAAACTATATTGTGGGCGATGAAAGATAATGTGAAGGAAAAGCATAAATTTAATTATAAATTGATGAGAGAATTAAATGATAATAAGCAAATGAAGGATGTATGGGAAACCTCATTAACTAAACCTAGTGAAAAGAAATATGGCAAACATCCTACGCAGAAACCCGTTGCTTTATTGGAAAGAATAATATTATCATCTACTGATGAAAATGATATTATTTTAGACCCTTTCAATGGTAGTGGAACTACAGGTATAGTAGCTTCAAAATTGAATAGAAAATATATTGGTATAGAGAAAGAAAAAGAATATTTAGATTTAACAATAAGAAGAAAAGAAGGTGAATAATATAAAAAGAGATTTTAATGAATGATTAAGTAAATTTAAATCAAGCATATCTGATTATACTTATTATGTTGATTTTAAAAAGATTTATAGAAATGTAGATAAAATTAAAGTGGAATTAAATATTTTAAATTCTTTGATTGGCAGTAATGATATTGAAAATGAATTTAAAAATATAATAGTTAAATATCCTGAAACATTAGAGTGTATTCCTGTTTTATTAGCAGTTAGATCAAATGAAATATTTATTAAAGATGAGTTAAAAGAATACTTGTTTAAATTTAATAAAATGGTTTATTCTATTGATGATTATGTTAGATTTATGAAGGAAAGTGGATTATTTGATCTATTGCAAAATCATATTATAAATAATCTTTATGATTATGTATTGGGTATTGAAGTTGGTCTTGATTCTAATGGGCGTAAAAATCGTGGTGGCCATCTAATGGAAAATTTAGTAGAAAGTTATATTAGAAAAGCTGGTATAAAAGAATATTATAAGGAAATGTATATATCTGAAATTGAAAATAAATGGAATTTAAATCTTTCTAGTATAAGTGGTAATAATGTTTCTACTAAAAGATTTGATTTTGTAATTAAAACTGATAATCAGGTGTATGTAATTGAAACTAATTTTTATTCAAGTCAAGGTTCTAAATTAAATGAAACTGCTAGAAGTTATAAAATGTTAGCTGAAGAAGCAAAAAAAGTTAATGGATTAACATTTATATGGTTTACTGATGGTATCGGATGGAAGAATGCTAGAAAGAATTTAGAAGAAACATTTAACGAACTTGAAACATTATATAATATTAATGATTTAGAAAATGGAATATTGGATAAAATAATAAAATAAATAAGACTAGAAATAGTCTTTTAATTTGTTATTTACATAGACCCCCCTAGGGTGTATAATATTTTTGGTGATTTAAATGAGGGAAGAGTGTAAGAATTGTGGTATGTGTATGAATTCGTTTCATAGAACAGAAAAAGAAACTCAAGATTTAATAAAAAGACTTAATGTAATTGAAGGACAAATTAAAGGTGTTAGACAAATGCTTGAGAGTGAACGTAAATGTGAAGATGTGTTAATACAAGTATCAGCAATAACTAAATCATTACAAAGTTTTGGTAATACATTATTAAAAAGTCATTTAGAGACATGTGTTACTAAAAAGATATTAAAAGGTGAAAATAAAGCTATAGATGAAGCTATGGATTTATTTAAGAAATTATATTAGAGGTGGAATATGCTGGAGATTAAAAATATAAGTGTTAAAATTAAAGATTCAGATAAACATATAATAAATGGACTTTCTCTTAATATTAAAGATGGAGAAGTTCATGCGATAATGGGACCTAATGGTACTGGTAAAAGTACATTATCTAAAGTAATAATGGGTAACTATAAATATGAACTTACAGATGGGGATATACTTCTAAATGGTGAAAGTATTAAAGACTTAAAAGTAAATGAAAGAGCTAAAAAAGGTATATTCTTAGCTATGCAAGATCCTACTGTTGTAGATGGTGTAACTAATAGTGAATTTTTAAAGACTGCTAGTAGAGAAATAACTGGTGAAAATATAGATTACTTTAAGTTTCTTGATGAAGTTAATAAATCTATAGAGGATTTAGAATTTGATAAAGATATGTTATATCGCCACTTAAATAAAGGTTTTTCTGGTGGTGAGAAGAAGAAGAATGAAGTATTACAAATAAAGATGTTAAAACCTAAATTTATAATACTTGATGAAATAGATAGTGGACTAGATGTAGATAGTCTTAGAATAGTATGTGAAAATATTAATAAATATAGAGAAGAACATAAAGATACTTCAGTACTTATAATTACACATTATCCTAGAATACTTGAATATATTAATCCAGACTTTGTTCATATTATGAATAATGGTAAGATTGTTAAAACAGGAAATATGAATTTAGCATTTGATACAGAAAAACATGGATATCATGAAAGAGGATAATCATGGAAATAGTAGATATAAAAGAAAATAAAGAATTATATTTATTTGATAAAACTAATCAAAGTAGAACTTATAATGTAAGTGAAAATTCTAAATTAGCTGTATATCAATATGGAATAAATATAGATAATGACATAGTTATAAATTTAAATGGAGAAAATGCAGAAGTAGAATATCACTATAGTACTATTAATTATGATGATCATAAATATAAAATAGTAGTAAATCATAATAGTAGTAAAACTATAAGTAATATATATAATCACGGAGTAAATGTAAAAGATAATAAACTTGATTTTGATATAACTGGTTATGTACCAAATAAAAGTGATAAAAGTGAATGTAATCAAAAGAATCAAATACTTAATATTAAAGATGGTAAAAGTACTATACTTCCTAAATTATTAATAGATAATTATGATGTAGTAAGTTCTCACTCTGCTTATATTGGTAAATTTAAAGATGAAATATTATTCTATTTAATGAGTAGAGGTATTAGTGAGAAAGTAAGTTATGACTTATTAATTAAAAGTTTCTTAGTAAATGGTTGTGAAAGAAAAGAAATAATAGAAACTTTAGAAAAAGAAATAGATAAGATTTGAGGTGGGATATGAATAGAGAAGACTTTCCAGCATTAGATGATAAATTAATATATTTTGATAATAGTGCAACTTCTTTAAAACCTAAATGTGTTATAGATAAGATGGTAGAGTATTATAGTAAATATACTTCTAATATACATAGAGGTGACTATGATAATGCAATGCGTACTAATAAAGAATATGATGAAACAAGAGAAGTAGTAAAGAATTTTATAAATGCTAAAAGTAGTGATGAAATAGTGTTTACTAGTGGAACAACTGATTCTATGAATACTATAGTTTTTGGATACTTTAAGAATGTACTTAATAAAGAAGATGAAGTATTAATTACTAAGAGTGAACATGCGTCTAATGTACTTCCTTGGTTTGTACTTGAAAAGATGAGAAAATGTACTGTTAAATATATACCACTTGATGAGAATTATGAAGTAACTTTAGAGAATGTTAAATCTTCAATAACTAAGAATACTAAAGTAATAAGTATAGCTCATGTATCTAATGTAATAGGGGACAAGCGTGATATAGAAAGTATTGGTAAGATAGCTAAAGAGAATAATTTATATTTTGTTGTTGATGCTGCTCAAAGTGTATCTCATATAAATATAGATGTAGAGAAGAGTAATATATCATTTTTAGCATTTAGTGGTCATAAGATGTGTGGCCCTACTGGAGTAGGTGTTCTTTATGGCAAAAGTGAATATTTAAAAGATTTAGTACCTCTTAAGTATGGAGGAGGAATGAATGAAAGCTTTGAAAGTGATAAATGTTATGTTATAAAAAGTTTTCCAACTAACTTAGAAGCAGGTACTCCTCCTATAGCTGAAGTAATAGGTCTTAAAGAAGCAATTAATTATGTTACTGGTATTGGTGTTGACAATATTCATAAACACGAAGTAGAACTTAAAAAGTACTTATTATCTAAGATTAAAGATATGGATAACATAATTATATATAATAAGAATAGTGAAAGTGGAATAGTTACATTTAATATAAAAGATGTGTTTGCTCAAGACACATCAGTATATCTAAATACATATGGTATAGCTATAAGATCAGGTAATCACTGTGCTAAGATATTAAAAGATGACTTAGGTATTAAGAATACTTGTAGAATTAGTTTCTATATTTATAATACTTATGAAGAAGTAGATAAGTTAGTAGAAGCACTTAAAAATAGTGATAAATTATATGATGTGGTGATATAGATGAATAAAGAAATTAAAAGAGAGATTATACTTGATAATTATCAAAATCCTGTTAATAGGGGTCTTGTTGATGATAAAAGTTATATTCTTAAAAATACTAACAGTGATTCATGTATAGATAATATAGATTTAATGTTAAAGATAGTAGATGATAAAATAGTGGATGTTAGATTTGATGGAGAAGCCTGTGCTATATGTACTTCTGCTGTTAGTATAATGATTAAGAAAGTTATTGGTAAAACAATAAGTGAAGCCGAAGAGATAATTACTAATTATCAAAATATGATAAATGAGAAAGAATACGATAAAGATTTACTTGGAGAATTAAACGTATATGATGAAATATACTTACAACCTAATCGTAAGAATTGTGCATTACTTCCAAGTAAAGCAATTATAAATATAATTAAAATATATGAAGATAAATAGAAAGAAGAGAATGTATGGAAATAGTAGGTTTAACAAAAGAAAATGTTCTTAAGATTTCTAATATAAAAAAAGAAGAAACATGGATACGTGATTTTAGACTTAAAGGTTATGAAAGTTTTATTAAACAAGACAATCCTTCTTTTGGCCCAGATGTAACTTTAGATTATGATAAAATAGTTTATTATAAAAGTAATGAAGCAGATAAGAAAATAGAGAATGACTGGAATAATGTACTTAAACCTGTAGTTGATGAACTTGATGATTTAGGTGTACTTGAAAGTGAAAAACATTTAGGCGGTATGGGAGTACAATATGAAAGTGAAGTAATTTATCATAAT
>SFTR01000135.1 GCA_004560915.1 bacterium
GAAAAGAATACTGATGAAGCAATGGCAAATGCAATAAAAGAAACATTAGTATCAGTACTTGGTAGTGCATTTACAACAATAGCAGGTTTCCTAGCTCTTTGTTCAATGAACTTATCACTAGGAAAAGATATTGGACTTGTAATGGCAAAAGGAGTTCTATTTGGACTTATTTGTGTAGTTACAGTATTCCCATCAATGTTATTAATTTGTAATAAATGGATAAACAAAACTAAACATAAACAACTATTACCAAATTTCAAACACATAAAAGAATTTAGTATGAAATTCTATAAACCAATATTTATAGCATTCTTAATACTAATGATTCCAGCAGTAATAGGAAACTCAAAAGTAAATGTTTATTACAACTTAGATAAATCACTGCCTAAAACATTAGAAAGTGTAATGGCAAATGAAGAATTAAAGAAAGATTTCAATATTGTTTCACCAGAAATAATATTATTAGATACAAACTTAGAAAATTATAAAAAGACTGAACTAGTAAATAAACTTAAAAATACTGAAGGAATAAGCATGGTACTTAGTTCAAGTGAAATAGAAAAATATGGATTCCCAGTAGAACTACTAGATGATGATATAAAAAAAATATTTAAAAATGATAAATATGAGTTAATGTTAATAAGTTCAGATTATGAAGTAGCTTCTCCTGAACTAACTACTCAAATAGAAGAAATAGATGAGCTAGTTAAAACATATGATAAAAATGCTATTATTGCAGGTGAAGGACCACTTACTAATGACTTAATTAAGATAAGTGATGAAGACTTTAAAAATGTTAACTACGTATCAATAGGTATTATATTCTTAATTATGTTCGTAGTATTAAAATCATTATCTCTACCAGTTCTATTAATATTAGCTATTGAATTTGCTATATTTGTAAACGTTGCTATTTCATACTTTACAGGAACAACACTTCCATTTATAGCATCTATAGTAATTGGTACTATTCAATTAGGAGCAACTATTGACTATGCAATTCTTATGACAACAAAATACTTAGAATTAAGAAATTCTGGTAAAGATAAATTCAAATCTATGAAAGAAACACTAGATTCTTGCGTAAGTTCAGTATTCGTAAGTGGTATGTGTTTCTTCGCAGCAACATTCGGAGTTGGCGTTTACACTGATATAGATTTAATTGGATCAATATGTACATTAATATCAAGAGGAGCAATTATTAGTATGTTAGTAGTAATCTTAATATTACCATCATTACTAATGTTATTTGATAAGTTAATAATGAAAACAACTTTAAAAAAGAAAGAAGGAATTAAAATGAATAAAAAAGTTTTAGCTGCTTTACTTATAACATTGACATTACCATTAAGTGTATTTGCTACTACAAAAGATGAAACAGTTTATTCAAGATTAAATAGTGATGGTAGTGTTAACAAAACTATAGTAAGCAATCATATTCAAAATGTAAAAGAAGGAAAATATAACGATAGAACTAATCTTAAAAATATTGTAAATACAAATGGTGATGAAAGATTTGATCTTATAGATGATTCACTAATATGGAGTTCTAAAGGAGAAGATATATTCTATAAAGGAACTTCTACAGAAAGTCTTCCAATCAAAACAACTATTAAATATTATCTAGATGGAAAAGAATATACATCTAAAGAACTTAATGGTAAAAGTGGTGATATTAAAATAGTTATTAAATATGAAAATACATCTAAAAAGAAAGTAAATGTTAATGGTAAAAAAGAAACACTTTATACTCCATTTATGGTAACCTCTCTTATGACATTTAATAAAAATAACGTAACTAACTTAAAAGTTGATAATGCTAAAATAGTAGATAATGGTATTAATTATATGGTTCTTGGATATAGTGCTCCAGGACTTTATGAAAGCTTAAAGATTGATGACTTAAAAGGTTTAGATACTGTTACTATTGAATATACTACTACTTCTTATGAGTTTACTAATATTTATTCAGTAGCTACATCAAACTTATTTGAAGATGTTGATACTTCATCATTTAGTGATTTAAATAAACTATATAGTAGCGTTAACAAATTAGGAACAAGTACTAAAGATTTAGTAAATGGAAGCAATGACTTAAAGAATGGTATCAAAGCATACAACGATGGATTTACTAAATATAATGGTGGAATGAATAACTTAGACACAAGCGTTAAAGGTTTAGTAGAAAAATACAATGCATTAAATCAAGGTATTCAAAATTTAAATGAACAAGTAAAAGGTTTAAGTACATATACTAGTTCAATCGTAAACTTAGCTAATGGTATTAACACATTATCAACAAAAACAAATGAACTTGCTAAACAATCAGAATTATTAAGTACAACAGTAGATAACACATTATCAACAATGACTAAACATATTGAAACATTAACATATATAAAAGAAACAACAACAGATGCAAAAGGAAATTATGTATTTGAAAATGTAGAAAAAGGTAACTATATTATAGGATTTGCTTATGACAAAGACACATATCAAATGGCAGAATATCATAAACAAGGAATATAAGAAGACAAAAATTCTGATGTAATAAAAGACTTTGAGAACAATGGTAATATATATGCTATTACAGATATTTTAGAAATAAAAGCAGAAAATCTTATGAATATAGATGCAGGATTTATTAAAAGAGAGACATTTGACTTTA
>SFTR01000136.1 GCA_004560915.1 bacterium
AGTTAATACACTAAATGTTATTATAATAAATCTACATAAAATGATATTAACAACTAAAGAATCACAAGAAAAACATATAAGACTAAGTAAATATAAAATAAGTATTTAGATCGTGAAAAGAGTTAAATATTCAAAGACACTTAAATGTGTCTTTTTTTCTTGCATATTTTCATCATTAATGTAATAATAAAGTTACAGGTAGGGAGGAATATTTTGTGGATGAATATAATCGTCTATTAGGTAGATTAAATTCATTTCTAAGTTATGAAGAAGTAATCAATAACGAAGAAGTAATATCTGCATATGATTACATTAATCTTCTAAGAAAAGAATATAATAAATCTAAAAAAGTAAGTGTAAGTGAAGAATTAGTAAGCAGAATTGATAGAGGATATGAACTAATTCAAAAAAGACATAATAGAAAGGAAAAATATACTAAAGAAGTAGAATATATTGAATCTATAGAAGTATTTACTGGCTCTAAAGTTTCTAGAATAAGAGTAGTTACTTCATCAGGTGAAACATATATATGCAGGTATAATGATACTAAAGAGATATTTATGACTGGACATAAGTTAAATCAAGAATTTATATCTAAGTACTTAAAAGAACTGAATAGATTATTTGATGCTTCAGAAACATATTTACAATGTCATAAAGATGAGTTTACAGATTCATATTCTGGAGTAGTACATTCTAATCATAGTGATGGTACTGTTAGTGTAGATATCATTTATGATAGTGAAGAAGGAGTTCATTATGATATTAAACTAGAAGGTGATACAGAAGATACTCTAAATAAAGAATGGTTAATTCGTAAATCACTTAAAGATATAGTAAATGAGAATGAAAAAGGTATTTTAAAAAGAATACCAGTTAATGTTAGAGACTTACCACCACTAGGTTTAAAAGTAACTGAAAGGTATACTCATGCATATAGACAAATGAATCTTAATAAAAAAATGATAACAGAATAAAAAAGTAAAAAATAAGATAAATAAACTTTTATTTATCTTTTAATTTATGTATAATACTTATGAGGAGAAAAACTAGTATGAAGAAAATAACATTATATCCAGCTGACATATACCAAGTAGTTGATAAAAGTTTATTAAATGAACACGATAGACTTATTTTAAATATGCTTTATATGCCTATTATTGGATATACTGCGGTTACTTTATACTTAAAACTTCAAACTGAAACTAAGAATACTTTTATATCAAGTGAACTTACTCATCATCATTTAATGACTAGTATGACTTTATCACTTGATAATATCAAAGAAGCACGACTTCGTTTAGAAGGAATAGGTCTTTTAAAAACATATTATCATGAAGGAGAAGTAGGAAGTTATGTTTATGAACTTTATAGTCCAGTATCAGCTTCTGAATTCTTTAGTCATCCTATATTTAATGTGGTTTTATATAATAATGTTGGTAAAAATGAATATAATAGACTTTATGATTATTTTAAACTTCCACATATGTCATTAAGAGATTATGAAGATATAACTGTTTCATTTGATTCAGTATTTAAAAGTAGAAATTATACTGCATTAGAAGTAGATTCTGGTGAAGTAGTATCTAAAAATAAATTAATGCTTAAGTTTGAATTAGATTATGACTTTGATTTAATGGTATCTAGTCTTCCTAAAGAAATGTTTAATGAAAAATGTCTAAATAAAAGTACTAAAGAATTAATAACAAACTTATCTTTTCTTTATGAAGTAGATCCAGTAAACATGGCAGACTTAGTAAGAGCAAGTCTAAATGAAAAAGGTAATATTGATAAGGAAGAACTAAGAAAAAACGTAAGAAAGTACTATCAGTTTAATAACGATAATCGCCTTCCAAGTTTATTATTTAAGAGTCAACCAGAATATTTAAAGAGTGCTAGCGGAGACAATAGTAAGAAAGGTAGAATAATAAAAGTATTTGAAAGTCATTCACCTTATGAGTTCTTAAAAGCAAAATATAAAGGTGCAAAACCTACTGATAGAGATATGAAAATACTAGAAACATTATTAATAGATTTAAATCTAAATCCAGGAGTAGTAAATGTTTTAATAGATTACACTCTTAAAACAAACAATAACAAACTAGTAAAAAACTACGTAGAAACTATTGCAGGTCAGTGGAAGAGAAGTGGGGTAGAAACTGCCGAAGAAGCTATGAATTTAGCTGAAAAAGAACATAAAAAGAAATATAAGAAAGATGATAAACCAAAGAGCAAAGTAATGCCAAGTTGGTTCAATGAAAAAATAGAATCAGAAACATCTGATACAGAAAGTGATACAGAATTTAAGAATTTTATAGAGGAGTTTAGAAAATGATAAAAGGAAGTAATTTTGTAAGAAAAGGTAAAAAGGCTATACAAGACGATCTAAGACGTGAATTTGTTCTTGCTAGTAAAGATGAAACATTTACTAAACTTTGTGCAAGACTTAAATGTGATGAAGAACTACTTATGAAGTATACTTCTAAATTAGAAACAACTGTATGTGAACTTAAAAATTGTTCTAAATGTAAAGGCATAGATAAATGTAAAAATGAAATAGAAGGACACGTATACTATCCAGTAGTACAAAAAAATTACATAGATTTTACTTATAAACCTTGTAAGTACTTTAAAGAAAGTAAAGTAAACAACA
>SFTR01000137.1 GCA_004560915.1 bacterium
GAGTTATTGGGGTTGTTGCTCGTGGAGTAAAAAAGGTTAATAATATTTTAAAGTCTACTGCTAGTAAGATGAGTTATGGGTATTTTCATATTAAATATAATAGTCAAGGTTTATCTGCTTTATTAGAGGTAGATATAATAGATTGGTTTAAGAATATTAGGATGGATATAGGTATGACTAGTTATGCACTATATTTGTTAGAACTAGCAGATAAGGTGTATAAGCATGATGAGAATAAGACTATATATGAAACACTTATTGCTAGTTTGAAGAAGATAGATGAAGGATATGATTATAAGGTAATTACCAATATTTTTGAACTTAAGATGTTAGACTATTTAGGTATTAGACCAGTAGTAGATGAATGTGTTAGTTGTGGTAATAAGTATGATATTGTGACGATATCTAGTTATAAAGGAGGATATCTTTGTAAGAATTGTGTCAGGGGAGAAGTAATTGTTAATATTAAGACAATAAAATTACTTAGAATGTTTTATTATGTAGATATCAATAAGATAACAAAATTAGATGTATCAGATAATATTCAACATGAATTAACACAATTTATATATGACTACTATGATAGATATTCGGGATTATATTTAAAAAGTAGGGATTTTTTAAAGAATTTAGAAAAGATATAAGTATAGATAAAACCTCGCTTCTTGTGAATACGAGGCTTTTCTTATGTAATTAGAAAATTATTGATTATTGCAACATGGTCTTGGTGGTCTTTGATTATTACCGGGGACACAGAATACTAAGAAAAGTATTAATAGAACAATTAGTATTGCCCATACCCAGCCACCACCATAGCCGTATCCATAGCCATATCCAGGATAATAATATCCGTAGTACATAAAATCACCTCTTTCATTAATAGTATATTCTCCTAAGGAAAAGGAGATATAATGGATACCTAAAAATAGTGAGAAAAGTAATGTAGTAGTACTGTAATCATTATTATATTATTTAGAAGAAATAATTAAGAGTGTAAATTTTCTTCTTGCACTGACTCCTTATATTATAAGGCCTGAGTAGGCTATGTCGAAAGAATAAATATAGGACTGTGGGACTACTGATTATTATATATTTGACTAAGTTATTAAGACTTAGTTTTATTTTGGTTAAAAAAGGCAATAAAAAAAAACCTACAAGAGTAGGTTGTTTATTTTTAACTGGTGGCTCCAGCGGGAATCGAACCAGCGACACGAGGATTTTCAGTCCTCTGCTCTACCGACTGAGCTATGAAGCCAAAAAAATAATGGCGGTTCCGACGGGATTTGAACCCGCGATCTTCTGCGTGACAGGCAGACGTGATAGACCACTACACCACGGAACCATGGTTGCGGGAGCTGGATTTGAACCAACGACCTCTGGGTTATGAGCCCAGCGAGCTACCGGACTGCTCCATCCCGCGATAAAACTAAATATAAATGGCGGAGGAAAAGGGATTCGAACCCCTGCGCCGCTTTCACGACCTCTCGGTTTTCAAGACCGATCCCTTCAACCGGACTTGGGTATTCCTCCATTAATGGTGCCTAAGGTCGGACTTGAACCGACACGAGGTTTAAATCTCGCAGGATTTTAAGTCCTGTGCGTCTACCTATTCCGCCACTCAGGCATAATTTTGTGTCCGCTAATTCGCGTTGACTAGTTAATTATATAATAAAAAAAATAAAATATCAACCTTTTTATGAAAAAAAACGATAAAAAATGCTACAAATATTTTAAATTGGGTGAAAAATATATAAAATGAGATTAATTTTGGGGGGATAAATATAAGTGAAACAATTGACAAAAAGTGAAAAGGCTTATATAATTAGATTGTATGATTATAAAATAGAGGTGGTTGGCAATGACAAATTATAATAATGGCAATGTAGTCCAATATTTAAGACAATATGAAATGTTTTCTAATAGTTTAAGTTTAGTTAAGAATCGTGAAGAGAAAGATATGATTATTAAACAATTAACTAAATTAGAATATAAGATATTAGAAGCTACTAATGAGAATTATGAAGAAGAATATTATACTTTAGCAAATAAAGAATGTGGACTATTAGATGAAGAGAAGAAAAGAGTTACAATGCTAATTGATTTGATTAATCAAAGGTTATCTTATGTAGAAAAGAGATGTAATGATCATTATCAATTAACAGGAGATACTCTTGATGCTCCAGATGTCCTTGGAGCCAATACACTAGATAATTTAGAGGCTAGAGTTAAGATTATTGATAAGTATACTAAGAATATTAAATTAGAAGCTGAACTTAAAGAAGAAGTGAAAAATTTATCAAATAAAATCACTTTAGCTAGTCAGAAGATAGATATTAATAAGAGTTTAAATATAGAGCTTGAAAGTAAGTTTAAGACAATGATTGCTAATGCTTTAGAGAAAAATGGTTTGTATGATTTATTAGAAGCAAAAGATGAAATAGAATATGCTTATTATGAGACAGAGAAATCACTTACTTTAGCAGAACTTAATTTAGAATCAGCTAAGACTTCTCCACTTAATGTAATTAATGACTGCGAAAAGATACTACAAGAGGTAAAAGATGATTATGTTAAATATAGAGATAAGTTAAGTTTACTTAGACTTATGGAATTATTTAATAAAGATGTTGACACTTATGATGAAT
>SFTR01000138.1 GCA_004560915.1 bacterium
GGAAAAAGATGAAAATGGAAAAAATAAAAAAATAACAATAAATGATGTTGAATTTGATGCATTAATGTTAGATAATAGTGATTACGCAGTTATTCATGCACAAAATATGAATAATGGCTCAAGTGATTACTATACATATGATACTAAAACTAATACTGTTATTAGATACACAGATGAAACATTAAAACCATTAAAAGACAAACTAAATAAATATGAAAAAATGATTATATTACTATGTGGTGAAACATTATTAGTATTCTTCATTCTAATATGTATACTTATCGCTAAAATAAGAAATACTAAAAAAAGAAAGAAAATGCATAAAATGATGTTAAAACAAAAAGAACTTGAAGAAAAACAAAAACAAGAAAACATCATTAAAGAAGAAAAACAAGAAATAAAAGAAGAACAACCTAAAGAAGAAACTAAAAACGAAGAAGAAAATAAAGATGAAAAAGAAAATAAAGACGAAGAATCTAAAGAAGAAGTAAAAGAAGATAAACCTAAAAAGAATAAAAAAGATAAAAAGGAAAAGAAGAAATAATTAGAAAGAAGTGTTAACATGAGAAAGAAAAAAATATTAAAAACATTTACAACATTATTACTACTATTAATAGAATTAGTTAGTCTTTGTTTCTTTACCTACTCTTTAATTCTTTATAAAGGCGTTGAAACATTCTATAGAATATATGGAGTAATAATACTAGTATTTTTCTTCTTATTCTTAAGCTACTTATTACTTAGGAGTATAAAGAAGAAAACATTAAGTTCATTTATAGTACCAGCTATCCTTACAATTATAGTAATTGGATGTGAATTTGGTGGTTACTACTACTTAACTAAAATATATAAATCAATAGATGCTTATAGTGATACAACAAATACATACTATAGCAGTCTTGTTACATATGATAAATCATTAAATACACAAAAAGATTTAAGGAAGAAAAAGATTGGTATAGTAAGTGATACTAAAGATATCGAAGGAAATATACTTCCTAAAGAATTAATTAAAAAATATAGTTTAGATTCATCTAATGAAATAAAAGAATATGATTCAACTATTGAATTACTACATGCTCTTAAAAATAAAGAAATAGATGCTGCATTCTTTAGTAGAAACTATGTAGATATGTTCTATAGTTTAGAAGGTTATGAAAACATAGAAAGTGAAACTAAAGTGCTTCTTGAAGACTCAAAAGTTTATGAATCAAATGAAGAAAATATTAAGAGTGAAACAGCTTCTTTAGATAAACCATTCACTATGTTATTTATAGGAGTTGACTCATCTAAAGATGGTGTTACTTCAGGATACAATGGAGATGTACTTTTACTAGCTACATTTAACCCATCTACTCTAAGAGCAACAATAACTTCAGTACCAAGAGATACTTATATTAAAACAGCATGCTCAAATGGAAGTTATAGAAGAATAAATACTACTACTTGGGGAAGTTCATCAACTTGTGCTGTTAAAACAATAGAAAAACTATTTGATGTAGATATTGACTACTATGCTAAAATAAACTTTAAAGGAGTTGTATCTTTAGTAGATGCAGTCGGAGGAATAGATGTAGATGTTCCATATTCATTCTGCGAACAAAATAGTTCAAGACAATGGGGAGATAATACTATATATGTTAAAAAAGGTAAACAACATCTAAATGGTGAGCAAGCCCTAGCTCTTGCTAGAAATAGACATGGATGGCCTAAGAAATGTGCTGATGAATGGAATCAAGGAACAAGAAATGACTTCGTAAGAGGTAAAAACCAAATGAAAATTATAATGGGAGTTGCTGGTGCTGCTACTAAACTAACAGACCCAAATCAAGCAATATCAATACTTGAAAAAATTAAATCAAACTTCCAAACAAATATAACTACTAAAGATGTATTATCACTATATAGTTTAGCTAAATCAATAGTACTTAATGATAGTACAAACTTAGTAAATCTTCAAAGAATGCAACTTAAAACATATTCAGTTTGGGGAAAAGTATATGAACCACAATCAAAAGGATATCCAGCAGTACAAGTTCCATATCAAGGAAGTATCAATGATATTAAAAAAGAAATAAAAATTAATTTAGGTAAATCAACTCCTGAATTAGTAAAAACAGCAACATTTGACTTAAATAACTTATTTGAAGATACACTAATTGGACAAGGTAAATACAGTACACCTACTATAAATACACTTAAAAACCTATCTAGCTACTCTGTTGCAAATATAAAATCATACGCAAGTAAAAATAAATTAAAACTTAAATTTGTAGATTATAGTACTAATACAGAAGTAACACTAGATAGCTGGGGAGATTATAAATTTCATAGTCAAAAAGAACATGTAGATACTTTAATAGATCAATTAAGTTCACTTACAATATATGTAAGAAAGCAAATATCTACACCCAAGCCAGCAGAACCAACTACTCCAACTGAACCAACTACACCAACTACACCAACTACTCCAACTGAACCAACAACACCTACACCTAGTGAAGGAGACAACACTGATACTCAAGCATAATAAAAGAGTTCAAAATGAACTGAACCCTAAAAGTTGGACAGTTTATAAATAGTTTCTAATTAGAGGATTGTAACCTGTAATTAACAGGCGACAATCCTTTTAATTTCACTTTAA
>SFTR01000139.1 GCA_004560915.1 bacterium
GTAATAGCTAAAAAAAATAGTCAATCGCGCCACATGGGCCTACCATTGTGTGTATTTCATCGATAAATAGAATTAAGTCGTTATTGTTTTCAAATTCGTTTATAATCTTTTCTATTTTTTCTTCGAATTCTCCTCTATATCTAGTGCCACTTACGATGGATGACATAGTTAATTCTATTATTTGTTTATTCTTTAAGTAGTCTGGGACTTCGTCATTATTAATTTTTATAGCTAGTGCTTCTACAATTGCTGTTTTACCGACGCCTGCTTCACCGATTAGAATTGCATTACTTTTATCTTTTTTACATAATGCTTCAATTAATTCATTTAGTTCTTTATCTCTACCAGTAATATTATAGTCTTTAGTTTTTACTTTTTCATTTAGATTTATTCCATATTTTAAATTATTTTCATTTAGTAGTTTCTTATAAATTTTATTTATATTAACATTTTGATTATTTAATATAGTTATAGCAATCCCATCATTATTTCTTATTATATTTAGAAGTACATTTTTAAGTGTTATAGTTCTATCTTCTACTGAATCAAGTATTATCTTTTTTAATAATGGAGTGTATGATGGTATTGTTATTTTGTTATTTTTTTTTATATATTTGTTTATATCTTTTATGAATTTCTTTTTATTTATTTCTTCTTTTAATATATTCGATATTTCGGTGTTTATAGAGAGCACTCCAATAATTAGATGTTCTGTACCTATAAAGTTATGTTTTAATTTTATTGCTTCTCTTTCACTTTGTTTTAATGCTTTTATTAAATTTTCATCATATTCTATCATATTAATATTATGTTTTAAAGGCAAAAAAAAATACAGAATTTAATCTGCATTTTTTATATTAGCATTGCGGCTACTGTAGTTAGAATTACAATTCCAAATAGTACTAATGCTAGTTTCCAAGTTTTCTTAATCCATTCAGTATAAGGAATATTTAAGTAAGTAAGTCCTAATACTAATGCTGCACTTGTTGGTACTACAAACATTGTAACACCATATAGTCCTTGAATTAATGTACCTGTAACTATTGTACTAGCACCTTCAGCAGCTATTTGTGGAATTACATATGTTCCAACATATAGCATATCTACATGTAATGCTGAACCAAGGATTATTGCAATTGAGCTAAAGAAAATATTAAATTTACTTGTTGCTCCTAAGATCCATCCAGCTATTGTTGTATAGAATAATGTATTTCCTGCAAAGTAGATAACACAATAGGCCATTACTACCATTATTGCTGATGGTAACATTTTTTTAGCACCATCTGCCATATATGAAAGCATATCTCTATGTTTCATTCTATAGAATCTACCAAGTATTAATGCAGATAATAAACACATTACTGACATTTCAGCATAATACCATTTACCAAATTCTTCAACTGTTCCGAAGATGCTTTTAAAGATTTCAAAATCTTTAATTTTAACACCCATAACTGTTTCATTTAATTTAGTAAATATATTTACATTAAATGTAGATGTCCAGTTTGTACATCCTATTACTAATAATACGAATAATAATACAAAGATTACTATGATAGGTACTACTGAATACTTATTTGCATTCTTTTCACCGATAAATAAATCGTTATCAATTGCATTTTCAATCTTATTTTCAACTTTCTTAATTGTACTATGTTTTGCTTTAACCAAATAGAATATTAATGCAGCTAATGATAATACTAATAGAGCTACTCTATACCAAATACCAACGCTTAGTTTATCTATTGCTAAGTTTTCATTGATAACACCAGTTATGTTATAACTAATTGTACTACCAATTGTACCTACTAACATAGCACCGAATGTTGTTACAGCAGCAGTTACTTTATCGTATCCCATTGATAGTATAATACTAATGATTAATGGGAAGAAGATAAATAATAGTAAACTGTAGTTAAATACTGAAGTTAATGCTGCAATAACGATAGCAACAATAAGTAAGAATACTAATTCCTTTCCTCTAAATTTACTTGCAATTTTTTCAATCCATGCTCTATATTTTCCTGTTTTACCAAGTACTCCGTAAAGAGCTCCTACTGAAACTAGAAAGATAAACATTTGGATGAAATACTTAAACTCGAATGCTCCGAAGATTAATTGGAAAAAGTCAAAGAAACCAATTCTATATTTTCCAAGATCTGCAAGTTCTCCTGCGTTGAAGTAACTAGCTGGAACAAACCAAGTTATTATCATAATAGCAAGTAGTGTAAACACGATTATTTTAAATAATCCAGTTTTTTTCATCTCCTAATCCTCCTCAATTGTTATTATATAATAAAAAAACTAGTAAATTCAAGAAAATACTAGTTTTTTTCCTATTTTTCACAAGATAAACAAGATATATGATTATAAATTTTATCTAAACAATTATTAAATTCTTCTTCTGTTTTGCAAGTTACTATTTCTTGTTTTAATTCTTTTGATTTGGGAATGTATTTTAAATAAGAGGGAAGCTTTTCGGGAGGCTTTTGACGGATTTGACCTGAAAAAAGTGTGTGGGTATCAGGAAGAACAAGTGGAAAGATTGATGCAGAACAAAGAGATTATTAGAAACCGGCGAAAAATTACAGCGTCCATAAAAAATGCCAATATTTTTCTGGAAATTCAGAAGGAATTTGGTTCA
>SFTR01000140.1 GCA_004560915.1 bacterium
CTGCTTTCTTTAATGCTTTTTTAGCCATATCAACTAGTTTATCAGTATCTAAAGATTTTTCCCTTCCTGTTTTAGGGTCTACTACATAATAATCATTTTTATTTAGTTCTCTTTTAAATCTATCTCCTAACACATTAATCACTCCTTATTATCTAATTAAATCATAGCATTATCATACTTAAAATACAATAAACTATGTAAAATAGAGTGTTAAATATATGTAATGTGGAATGTATGTGGACATATAAATAATTAATAATATTTTTATATATGCTATAATATTATTTAGAGGAAGTGATAGAATGTTTAAGTTTGAAAGTGATTCTAGAAAAGTACAAAAAGGACAAACTTTTATAGCTTTAAAAGGTTTAACTGTAGATGGACATGATTTTATTGAGAGTGCTATTAAGAATGGTGCTTCTAAAATCATTTGTGAAAAAGATATAGACTATGATATTCCATATGAAAAAGTAGATGATACCGATAAATATTTAAGAGAGATTTTACTTAAAGAGTATGGGGACAAATTAAATGAAATGAAACTTATTGGTGTTACTGGTACTAATGGTAAGACTACTAGTTGTTATTTAATATATCAAATGTTACTTAATATGGGAGTAGATGCTGCTTATATTGGTACTATTGGATATATTCATAAAGATGAGCATATTGAACTTAATAATACTACACCAGATATATTAACAGTTTATAAACTTCTTATGAATGCATATGAAAGTGGAGCTAAAACAGTTGTTATGGAAGTAAGTAGTCAAGCTTTATCTTATGATAGACTTACTAATATAAACTACTCTATTATAGGATTTACTAATCTTACTGAAGATCATTTAGATTATCATAAGACTATGGAAAATTATTTAAAAGCTAAATTATTAATTCTTGATCATTTAAAAGATGATGCTGTTATAGTAGTAAACTCTGATGATGAAGCAAGTAAATATTTTAAGAAAGATGGTCATAAGAGATTTACTTATGGATTTGATGGAGACTATAAAATTATTAAATTTGAAACTAGTGCTAGTGAAACTAATCTTACATTTAGTTATGAAGATAAAACTTACGATGTGTTAGTACCACTTACTAGTAAATTTAATGTTTATAATTATATGACAGTTGTATCTATCCTTAATCAATATGGATTTAATATTGATGAGATTGTTAGTAAAACTAGTATGATAAAGGCACCTAAAGGTAGATGTGAAGCATACAAAGTAAATGGCGGAGTTGCTGTTATTGACTATGCTCATACACCTGATGCAGTTGAAAAAGTTGTTACTGCATATAATGAACTTAAAAAGAATCATGTTATTACTATAGTAGGTTGTGGAGGAGATAGAGATCCTAAGAAGAGACCTATAATGGGAGAGATAGCTAGTAGACTATCTGACTATGTAATATTTACTAGTGACAACCCTAGAACTGAAGATCCAGAGGCAATAATAAAAGATATACTTGTAGGCGTAAAAAAAGATAACTATGAAGTTATCGTTGATAGAAGACAAGCTATTAAACATGGAATAGATATTATGAATAAAGATGATATTCTTTTAATACTTGGTAAAGGTCATGAAGATTATCAAATTATTGGTAGAGAAAAAATACATTTAGATGATGCTGAAGAAGTATTAAATTATAAATCAAATTAATTCTTTTATAGCATTAAGTTTTAAAATACGTTTTTGAATGGTTGAAGGAGAATGTGCATAAGCATCAGCATATTGAATCTTCAATCTTTTTATTTCTAATTCTCTATCATTAATATTATTAGTATCAATTGGTGTATCATGATTTTCTATAATATAAAGTATTTCATCTTTAGGTTCAATATTTAGTCTTTTTAATATAGAATTAGAAATTTCTTTAGATTTAGATGGATGGCCTTTAAAATGTCTCACTCCATCAGAACCGTCTTGATAACTAAATGGTTTACCTATATCATGAAGTAATACTATAAGTCTTAATTCAAAGTCTGGTTCAATATGCTTTAATGCTTCAATAGTGTGATTCCATACATCAAAGGAATGATGAGGATGTTTTTGATCAAACCCTACTTCACTTCTAAGTTCAGGTATTAAACTAAATATATATTCTTCATTATTTCTTATTTCTTCTTCAATATTTTCACTTGTTAATATTCTTTCTAATTCTTTCATAATTCACCTAAGATTAATATAACATAATTTAAAGCGAGAAAAAAGGGACAAAGTGTTGTCCCTTTATATAATAGAAATTGTTTTATTTAATTGTGAGTTGAAGCTACTTAATTTTTATTTTTATATATTACCTATTAATTATCATTCCTCCTTCTTACATATTTAATTTTACTTATCATTTGTTAAGGTTTTGTGAAAATAATATATTTTTTATGTTAAATGTTAAATTTTATGTAAATATGATATACTTATTATAGGATGTGAGTATGAAGAGTGGGAAGAATATAAAATTATTAATTATACTTATAAGTGTGTTACTTTTAATATTTGTTTTAAGTGGTTATGTAGTACATGCCGATGTTGGATTTGATACTGATTTTGATCTTGGTGGTGGCGGTGGTGAACTTATTATATTTGCGATATTCTATTACCTATTTTATTTGATTATTCAAGTACTTACAT
>SFTR01000141.1 GCA_004560915.1 bacterium
GAATATTAAGAAAGTTTTGTTTTTTATGATAATTCTATTTGGTTCAATATAGGTTAAATTAGTCCTATCTATTTTTCTTATGTTACCATTAATAATTGTTGGCGTTGTTTTAGCAAACTCACATATTAGTTCTAATCTCTTTCTTAATGATTCTTCAATAGGCAATTCTTCTTTAATAATATTTACCATAATACCATCCTTTCTTTTAGGATAGTTTTTAATAACACAAAAAAACTAATCCATTTCTGAATTAGTTATTTATCAAACTCGAAACTATAAAAGTTCGAGCAGAATTCCTCTTGGTAGCGACGGGGGGATTCGAACCCTCGACCCTCTGGGTATGAACCAGATGCTCTAGCCAACTGAGCTACATCGCCATAACACTTAATTCAACAAGTGAATTCATTATATCAAATAAAACACTTATAATCAAGTATAAAACTAAAAAAATATTGTAAAATTTAAAATATAAGATATAATCAAGTTAAGGAGTACAATTATGAAAAAGAATATTGCTACTGTATTATTTAAATACATTAATAAAAATCATAATAATGAAGAACTACTAAAAGACTTAAATGAATTACAAGAATTATATCCAAATGATAAAAAAGAAATAAAGAAGATGATAGAAAAAATTAATGATATTATCTCATCTACATTATTAGAAATTGAAAGAGATTCAAAAATAGAAAAATTATTATTCGAATGGGATTACTATATAAAAGTAGCAACATCTATGACTCCATTTGAGGTAGCAACTATGATAGGAGACTTATTTTATTTACAATATAAACCACATATAGATCAAGAATATTTTGATGATATGGTTGCTGCTCTTAAAGAAAAAGATGAAAGAGAATATCTATGGAGACTTGGCCTTAATTATAATAGAATGTTTGACATGGATAAAATAGAAACATACTTTATTGATAAGAAAGACTCATACTACTTAACAGAATTAATAAGTGTGTTAGATGAACCTAATTATTATAGAATTGCATGTAAACTAATAAATAAAAAAGATAAAGAATTAATAAAAGAAGTAATTAGAACATCATATATAGAGTTTCCAGAATACTTACACACTAAATTAGAAAAATTTATAAAAGACTAGAAATAATTTATTTTTAATATATAATATATTATACAAAGGAGGATATATATTATGAAAATTATAAGTAATGATGAAGTATATATTCAAGGTAACGATTTAGAAAGACTTTTACAAAATGATAAAACATTTCCAGTAGATATGTTTTATGTTGTTACTAAAGGAATGAGTCATGTAAAAAGTTTAACAAAATTTATAAGAGTAGAAGGAGAAGAAATAAAGAAACATATAAGAAATAGTGTTCTAATACCTGATTTTGGTGAACTTTATAGTTTAACAATTGAAGAACTAGAAGGAAAAATAAAAGAGTTAAAAAGAGAAGAGTGGGACATTATATGTCAAGAAGACACATTAGGAAGACCACAAACTGCTGAAGAGAGAATAGAAAATTATAGAACAAAGAAAAACATTGATTATTTATTATCACAATTGAGAGAAGTTATAGCATTTAAAAAAGGAAAATCAATGCTTAGATACCCAAATATTCCAAATCCTGGACATAGAGTATTTGCAATAGGAGAGTTAAGAGCAACGCTTTCATTACAAGATAATAAAATAATATGTTATCCAGTAAAAGGAAAAACACTAGATGATATTCCATCATTAGCATTTGAAGTAGCCATAGATGATTTAAAATACGATATGAGAGACTACAAAGAAGAAGCAGAATTTGATATAGAAAGAATAAGAACTGAAGATAATAAATATGAAATAACTACATTTGAAATGGTAGATGAACTTAAAAAGAAAAGCAAAATTTCAAGAAGACTTAAAAATGTTAAGAAAAACTCTTAACATTTTTTTATAATAATTACAAAGTACTACAAAAACTTAAATAAATATGTTAAAATGTATAAGGAGGATAGTATGAATAAGACAACAATTATTATAGCAATGGTTTTTATTATATTAATATTTCTTTTATATATATTAACAATAATTATAAAGAACAAGAGGAAAAAGGACATACTATCAAATGTAGATAGACTAACAACTGAAAAAAATCTTATTATGTCATCTGCTTTAATAACAGAACTTGCAAGAGCAAGTAAACTAACTAATAATAAAAAAATAGAAGAAGAAGTAGAAGACTGGAAAAATAGATTAGAAAAACTTGAAAAAGTAGATATGCCTAAACTAACTGATGAGTTAGTTGAAATAGAAACTTTATGTGTAAATAAAGATTTTGAAGGAGCAAATGAAAAAATAGGTAATACTGAAAAACATATCTTTCATGTTAAAGCAAAATCCATAAAATTATTATCTGAAATAAAAGACCTAACAGAAAGTGAAGAAAGAAATAGAGAAGCAATAACTAAATTAAAGAGCCTTTATAGAGAAGTTATATTTAAATATAATAAGAATAAAGATGATTATAAAGAAGTATCTTCTCCGATAGAATTACAATTTGAAAATATTGATAAACTATTTAGTGCATTCGAAGTATCTATTCAAAACCATGAATATGAAGAACTAGGTAAAATAGTAAAAGCACTTGATGATATGATTCA
>SFTR01000142.1 GCA_004560915.1 bacterium
CTCTGGTATATCATAACCAACTGTATAAGTTTTAGATGGTCTAGCTAGTGAAACTATATATGAAGAATCTACTCCACTTGATAAGAATGATCCTACTTCTACATCACTTAGCATATGATGTTCTACTGAATCTTTCATTGCATCTGCTATTTCTTTTACTGCTTTATCATAACTTCTAGATTTCTCATTGAATTCTATTTTATAGAATCTATCTTTTGTAATTTCTCCATCTTTAATAGTTATACTATAACCTGGTTCTAATCTATAAACATTTTTGAAGAATGTTTCATTAGTGGGAGTAAAACTAAATGATAGGTAAGATGCTAGGATATCTTGATTAAATTCTTTTTTAAATGAAGGATGTTCTAAAAAAGATTTTATTTCTGATGCAAACATAAATGCATCTTTGTTTTGATAATAATAGAATGGTTTTATACCAAAATTATCTCTTGCACAGAATAAAGTTTTATTCTTTTTATCCCATATAGCAAAAGCAAACATACCTCTTAGTTTCTTTGGTAATTCTTTTCCCCATTCTTCATATCCGTGTAATAATACTTCTGTATCACTGGTAGTTGCAAATTTATGTTTCTTTTTTAATTTATCTTTTAATTCAGGATAATTATATATTTCTCCATTAAATATAACAACTAGATTTTCATCTTCATTAAACATTGGTTGATTACCAGTAGATAAATCGATTATAGATAGTCTTCTATGGCCTAAAGCTACATATTCATCAGTATAAAATCCTTCAGCATCTGGACCTCTATGAGATATTCTATCAGTCATATTTTTAATTATCTTCTTTTTACCTTTTGTATTATCTAAAAAACCTGCGATACCGCACATAAACTTCACCTTACACTTTCTCACAATCATTTTTTTATTTTCACAATTATAAAACAATCATTAATTTGATTATATCATACCAGATGTGAAATGTGTATTATAATTTGTGTAACTTACTATATGTAATACTGTAATATCTTTTTTTAATAAAAAAAGATATATTTTATATGTTATATCTTTATTTTAAATCTGCCATGTATTTTTTTAATTGTTTTGAGTTAGGTCCAAGTATAATTTTAAGTTCATTATCTATTTCTACTATACCTTTAGCTCCTAATTTTTGTATTCCTTCTTTATTAACTATAGAAACATCTTTTAGAGTTACTTTTAGTCTTGAAAGATTTATTTGAGCATCTAATATATTATCTTTACCACCTAAATATTGAATAAGTTTATTTATTTCTACGTGGAAATCCTTTCTTCTCATTTTAATTATTACAAGTGACATTAATAATAAGATTAATATTATAACTACATATTGCCAATACATTTTATTTTCCTCCTAATTACAAGTAGAACATGTTGTGTCATATTCTCTTATATAATTTGATATTTTGTTTTTAAATTCTAATATATTTTCTTCTGTCCAGTAATCTTCTATTTTCATACTTGAAGTAGTTATTGATGTTTCGTTATCATGAGCTATTATTTTCCCATTCTTAACAAATGTAAGATCAGGAGCATATACTTTAGCTATACCACTATCATCAGCATACAAATAATCTCCAAGTAATTTAACTAACTTAGTATACTTACTAGAATTAATTTGTCTATCGTATTTAATATTTAAATAATATATTTTTTTAATATTATTTTCTTTTGCTACTTCATTTAAATACTTAGCATAATTTTGGCACCAAGGACATTCAGGAAAAGCTAAAAATACAATTCCAGTACCATTTTCAAGTAGATTTACTATTTCATCAATATTTGAATATACAAATACATTATCTTTATCTACTAAAGTATATTCATCTGAAAACTTAGTAACACTTTTCTTATCTATTTCATTTTTATCAAAGTGTTTATAAATAAGTATTGTACCTACTACAGCAATTATTATTATAAGAAGTATACTTATTTTCTTTTTCATTTAATCACTTCCTTGATTATAATTGTAGCATATATTTATCTATATTTAAAGAAAAAAGTAGCATTTTACTTAGCCACTTTAGTTTTATAGAATTGTTTAATTATTGGTTCATTTTTATGTTTTACATAATATTCAGTATCAAATAAGTCGTTTATTACTTCTTTAGTAGTCTTTTTTATTCTGTGTTGATATTTAATGTGAGTTAATTTTTTATTATTTCTAGTGTTCTTATTCTTTTTATTATAGTCTATTAATGTAATGATAGATGCAATTGTTATAATACATCCAAGTAATATTATGTATCCGCTAGTATTATGAACTAGATGGTTAATAATGGTACCTTTTATTTTAAGTGCTGGAAGACTCATAAGAATGAAACTAAGTATAACACATACATCTAATATTATAGTTTTAATTTTTCCTGTTTTACTAGACTGAATATTACCACCGAATCTATACGTAGAATATATTGTTGACATTATAGCTAATTCTAAAATAAGTGGTGGAATCATAATATTATATTGAAGTCCTAATATAATGAATGAAATACCATTTAGTAGTTTATCACTTATTCCATCCATAGCACTTCCAAAGAATGTTGAAATCTTAAGTGTTCTTGCTAAGAAACCATCTATTGCATCAGTTGCAAATAACACTATAGTCCATATAG
>SFTR01000015.1 GCA_004560915.1 bacterium
AAAATTACCATGTCAATATATAAAAAAAATAATTTTTATGTATTGACAAATGAATGAGTATTCAACTATAATGTTAATAGTTGAAAGAATATTCAACTAAAGGAGTATGTATGTCTAAGAATGAATTTATATGTGATTGTAATATAATACATCAAGAAGCAGTAGATGAAGTTAATAAAGATATGCCAGAAGAGAATACATTTAATAATCTTGCTGACTTATTTAAATTAATTGGAGATACTACAAGATGTAGAATACTATTTGCACTTGATGAAAGAGAAATGTGTGTTTGTGATATAGCAAACGTACTTAGTATGACAAAGTCAGCTGTATCTCATCAATTAGCAACTCTTAGAAGAAGTGGAATAGTAAGATGTAGAAAAAGTGGTAAAGAAGTATATTATACTTTAGATGATGATCATATAGTTAAATTATTTGAAATTGGACTTGAACATATAAAACATAGAAGTTAGAAAGAAGGGTATAAATGAGAAATTATAAGTTTAAGATTGAAGGATTAGATTGTGCTAATTGCGCTAATGAGTTAGAAAGTGCTCTTAGTGAAATAGATATTATTAGTAATGTTAGTATTAGTTTTATGACTGAGAAGTTATCCTTTGATTGTGAAAGTGAAAATATAGATCAAGCAATTAAATTAGTTAAAAAGATTATAAAAAGAGAAGAACCAGATGTAACTATTGAGGAATTATAATGAATAAGAAGATGAAAAAACAACTATATAGAATTATAATATCTGGGATACTTTTATTATTTTCTATATTAGTAGATATAAACGTTAAGTATATAAATAGTATTATATTTATAATAGCTTATTTTATAATTGGTTATGATATTTTATTAAAGGCATTTAAAAATATTAAAAGAGGAAAAGTATTTGATGAAAACTTTTTGATGTCTGTTGCTACTATAGGTGCTTTATGTATTGGAAATATACCCGAAGCAGTAAGTGTTATGCTTTTTTATCAAGTGGGAGAATTATTTCAAAGTTATGCTGTTAATAAGAGTAGAAAATCAGTTGCTAGTTTAATGGATATTAGACCTGATTATGCTAATGTAATAAGAAATGATAAACATATTAAGGTTGATCCAAATGAAGTTAATATAGAAGAAATAATACTCATTAAACCTGGTGAAAAAATTCCTTTAGATGGTGTTATAGTTGAAGGAAGTTCTATGCTTAATACACTTGCTCTTACTGGTGAAAGTGTTCCTAGAAGAGTAGAAAAAGGAGATGAAGTATTAAGTGGATGCATTAATAATGAGAGTGTTTTAAAAGTAAAAGTTACTAAGAAATTTGGTGAATCTACTGTTAGTAAGATACTTGATTTAGTAGAGAATGCTAGTAGTAGAAAATCAAACTCAGAAGCATTTATTACTAAGTTTGCTAAATATTATACTCCTATAGTATGTGGTATAGCTTTAGTACTTGCAGTGCTTCCACCAATAATTTTAAATCAAGAATTTAATACTTGGATATATAGAGCATTATCATTCTTAGTAGTGTCTTGTCCTTGTGCATTAGTTGTATCAATTCCACTTAGTTTCTTTGGTGGTATAGGTGCTTCTTCTAGTGTAGGAGTATTAGTAAAAGGAAGCAACTATTTAGAAGCACTATCTAATATAGAAATAGTAGTTTGTGATAAAACTGGTACTTTAACAGAAGGAGTATTTAAAGTACAAAAGATAAATGCTATATCTATGAGTGATGAAGAATTACTTAAGTATGCTGCTTATGCTGAGAGTTTTTCTAATCATCCAATAGCTATGTCATTAAAAGAAGCATATCATAAGAAAATTGATAGTAAGAAAGTAACTGATACTAAAGAAATATCTGGTAAAGGTGTAGAAGCTAAAGTAGATGGTAAAAAAGTATTAGTTGGCAATGATAAACTAATGAAAGATATGAATATCAAGTATGATAAATGTGATGACATAGGTACTATCGTATACGTTATAGTTGATAATAAATATTTTGGTTATATTGTTATATCTGATAAGATAAAGGATGATTCTTATGAAGCAGTTAAAGGTTTAAAAGCAAATAATGTAAAAAAGTTAGTTATGCTCACTGGAGACAAAAAAGATATAAGTAAAGTTGTTAGTGAAGAGTTAAAATTAGATGAATATCATAGTGAATTGCTTCCTCAAGATAAAGTTAAATGTGTTGAAAAACTTATGTTGGAAAAATCAAAAGAAGGAAAACTTTTATTTGTGGGGGATGGAATAAATGATGCTCCTGTACTTGCACTTTCTGATATAGGTGTTGCGATGGGTGGTCTTGGAAGTGATGCTGCGATTGAAGCTGCTGATGTGGTTATTATGACTGATGAAATTTCTAAGATTAGCAAGGCTATTTCTATATCACGTAAAACGATGAGAATAGTAAAAGAAAATATTATATTTGCAATAACAGTTAAGATTGCTGTACTTGTATTATCTGCTTTAGGTATTGCTACTATGTGGTCTGCAGTATTTGCTGATGTAGGTGTTTCAGTAATAGCAATATTAAATGCACTTAGAATATTAAGAGTAAATAAGTAAAGTACTAGAAATAGTACTTTTGTTTTGATATAATTTTTATGGTGATAAGTATGGAACATATGATGAGATTACACAAAGAACCATTTGAATTGATAAAAAGTGGAAGTAAAACAATAGAGTTAAGACTTAATGATGAAAAAAGACAATTGATTAATGTAGGAGATAAAATTACTTTTGAAAATAGAAGTGATGGAGAAAAGATTCAGGTTAAAGTACTAGGGTTACATAAATATCCTAGTTTCGAAGAGCTTTATAACCATTTCGATAAAGTATCAATGGGATACAAAGAAGATGAAAAGGCAGATCCTAAGGATATGGAACAATACTATAGTAGTGAAGAACAATCTAAATATGGCGTAGTTGGTATAGAGATGGAGTTAATTAAGTAATATGGAAATTTTAAATAGTTGGAAATTTTGGGTAATGTTATATTTAGTCTCTGCGGTTGTGTTTGCTCAAGCATTTAAAAAAGCAAATCGTAATATGAAAAGTGCTGGAGCATTAACAATATTACTTGAAGTGTTTACTGCATTTTTTGCATTATTTTTTATACCATTTTTTGATTTTACTTGGCCTACAGATACAAATGTATATTTAATATTACTTGCAGTTGTGAGTATATATGCTATTACTGATAGACTTAATATAGAAGCAAGATATGGGCTTGATCCTTCTGTGTTTAGTATGCTAAAACAATTATCTACTGTGTTCTTAATAATACTTGGATTTATATTTTTAAAAGAGCAAATTGTACTAAAAAAAATTATTGGTTCTGTTATAATAATATTTGCTAATGTGTTACTTGCTTTTAATAAAGGTAAAATAAAATTTAATAAATACTTTATTATGAGTTTTGTATCTAATTTCTTATTTGCTGTTGCAATGCTTATAAATGTTAATATTTCTAATTATTTTAATTTAGCTTTTTATACAATTCTTACTGTTTTTACACCATCAATTTTAATATTTATATTTGGTAAACATAGTTTAAAAGAATTAAAATGTGAGTTTAATTATTATGATAAAAAATATTTCTTATTAGCATCATTTTGTTGGTGTTTGATGTTGATTGCATCAGTTCGTTCATATCAACTTGGAAATGTTACTTTAATTGCACCACTTCTTACATTAACATCAATACTTAATACTATGTATGAATACTTTATATGTAATAATAAGAGTAAATTTTTACAGAAAGTTATAGCATCTATACTTATTATATTAGGTGTTGTTATTATAAAGATGTGAGGTAATTATGAAAACGTTAACTATAAAAGAGCCTTGGGCTTCATTAATAATAGAAGAATATAAAAAATATGAATTTCGTAGTTGGAAAACTAAATATAGAGGTAAAATACTTATACATGCAGGATGTAGTGTTGAAAAAGATATGATGGAAAGATTTAAAGATTATGATATTTCTATTAAACCTGGATATATTATAGGAGAAGCTACTCTTACTGATTGTATACTTGTTGATGAAGGATTTAATAAAGAACTAAGAAAGATAGACCCAATAATATATGGAAGAAGTAATCACGCTCAAACATATGCTTGGAAACTAGAAAACATAATTAAATATGAAGAACCAATACCTTGTAAAGGTAAACTTGGTTTATGGAATTATGAAATATAATCTTTACAAATAATAAGTGTTATGGTAATATATCTAAGCACTTATTTTTTAGTGTGATAATGTGACTAAAAAGGGGAAGATAATATGAAAAAAACTAAAATTATATGTAGTATAGGACCAGCTAGTTGTAATACTGAAACTATGACTAAAATGGTATTAAATGGAATGAACACTGCTCGTATTAATTTTTCTCATGCGACTATGGAAGAAAGAGAAAATGTTGTTAGAGTAGTAAATGAAGTAAGAAAGAATACTGGACTTTATAT
The DNA here is from genome assembly GCA_004560915.1 of bacterium. The sequence continues at coordinate 4,465 of SFTR01000015.1, forward strand.
AGGTATTTTATATGATACTAAGGGCCCTGAATTTAGAAATGGATATTTAGAAAATAATTCCATAAAGTTAGTTGAAGGTAAGACTATTAGAATGGTTAAAGAGGATGTTTTAGGTACTGAAGAGAGATTTTCTGTGAATCATCCTAAGGCAATAGATTCTTTAAAAGTAGGAGATACAGTTTTACTTGAAAATGGTCTTATGAAGATAGAAGTAATATCTAAGGAGGATGATGGTGTTACTTGTAAAATAATTAATGGAGGAGTACTTGGAAATAAGAAAAGTCTTAGTGTTCCTGGAGTACATTTAGACATACCATTTATATCAAAAGAAGATGATGAAGATATTAGATATGCTTGTAATCATGAAGGAGACTTTTTAGCGTTATCATTTGTGTCAACTAAGGAAGATGTGTTAGAAGCTAAAAAAATAATAGATGAAGAAAATAGTGATATCAAAATAATAAGTAAGATAGAAAGTACTACTGGAATAGATAATTTAAGTGAAATAGTTAGTGTATCTGATGGTATTATGGTTGCTCGTGGTGACTTAGGAGTAGAAGCGCCTATGGAAGCAATACCATATTTACAAAAAGAAATTATTGATGAATGTAGACGTCAAAATAAGTTTTGTATAGTTGCTACAGAAATGCTTGAAAGTATGAAACATAATGCTAGACCTACAAGAGCAGAAGTATCTGATATATTTAATGCTGTTATAAATGGTACAGATGCTGTTATGTTAAGTGGAGAAACTACTACTGGTAAATATCCAGTTGAAACAGTTAATTATATGTCTAATATATGTAGTGAAGCAGAAAAACATTTTGATTATAAATACTCAGCAAAATATATTAAAAAAGATATAGCAGGAGCTATAGCAAATAGTGTATTTGATGCAGCTAACTTACTTGATACTAAGTTAATAGTTGCTGCTACTATGAGTGGAAATAGTGCTAGATTAATCAGCAATTTAAGACCAAGAAACTTAATACTTGCAACAGTACCAAGTGAAAAAGTAGCATATAGTTTAGCACTAAATAGTGGAGTATATCCGGTAGTAACTGAAATATATGATTCAACTGATAGAATAATAGAAGATGCTAAAAATAAATCAAAAGAATTTATGAAATTAGAAGAAAATGATATGATTATAGTTACTGGTGGATTTCCAAATGATACTGAAAATAAAAAAACTAATTTTATGAAAATAGAAGAGATATAGGTATAGTATACTTATATCTTTTATGTTATAATTACTTTATGATATGAGTCGTAAGGAGAGGTATTTATGTTAATATTAGGTATTTGTGATGTTCCAGAAGTGTTAGAGGTTATGAGAGTTGTAAATATAATAGTATTAATTCTTAAAATAGTTGTACCAATTATTTTAATAGTTTCTGGTATGGTTACTTTTATGAGTGCTATAAAAGTTGGAAATGAAGATTTTCTTGCTCAGGCAAAGAAGTCTTTAATAAATAAATGTATTGCGGCTGTTGCTATATTTTTAGTACCTACAATAGTTAGTGTTTTAGTTAATATTTCGGGGCCTGACAATGAATATAAAAATTGTTTAGAAGCTGATGCTACAACAATTAATCAAGCATATAATAATAAAGCTGATACTTTACTTTCTAAAGCTGAAAGTTCTAAAAAATTAGAGGATTATTCTAATGCTGTTACTGCTGTTGCCGGTGTTAAAGATGAAACTAAAAAGCAAGAATATCAAAAAAGATTAGATGCTTTATATAAGGAAATACAAAATAATATGAATTCAGGTTCAGGAAGTGGTTCTGGTTCTGGCAGCGGTTCAGGTTCTGGTAGTGGTTCTGGTAGTGGTTCTGGTTCAGGAGGAAGTTCTGGTGGTAGTTCTGGATCAGGCAGTGGAAGCGGTTCAGGATCAGGATCTGGTTCTGGAAGTGGAAGTGGAAGCGGTTCTGGCAGTGGTTCTGGTTCAGGCAGTGGCTCTGGATCAGAAAGTGGTTCTGGTAGCGGAAGCACAGGTACAATAGCTGGTACAATATTTATGGGTGACTCAAGAACAAATGGATTAAAATTAAATGCTGGTCTTCCTTCAACTGATAAAGTGGTTGCTAAAGATAGTGGAGGATACAATGATTTTGTAAGTCATATAAATACAGTTAATGGATATCTAAGTGATGGTAAAAGTTATAACATAGTACTCAACTATGGAGTTAATGACTTAGGAAATGCATCTAAATATTGTGATAAATATAAATCATTTATAAATAGTGTTAACTCAAAAAATAAAGTATATGTAGTTAGTGTTAATCCTGTACGTGATAGTGGGAGCAAATACGCTAAAAATGCAACTATAAAAGATTTTAATAGTACTATAAAATCATGTATTTATGGACTTAAAAATACTAAATATTGTGATGTATATGGAAGTGCATCAATGAGTGTATGGGAAGAATCATATATAAGTGGTGACTCAATACACTATACACCTAATGGATATAAATATATCTATTCTGTAATTAAAAAATGTATGTAATAGGGGAGTTTTATGATAAATATAGTTTTATTTGAACCAGAAATACCAGAAAACACTGGTAATATAATGAGAACATGTGTGGCTACTAATAGTCATTTACATCTAATAAAACCTTTAGGATTTAGTCTTGAAGAAAAATATATTAGAAGAGCTGGTGTTAATTATATAGATAAATGTATATATACAGTATATGAAAATATAGAAGAATTCTTTGAAAAGAATAAAGGAGAATATTACTTCTTAACTAGATATGGACATAAACCACATACTAGTTTTGATTATAGTGATAAGGATAAAAATTATTACTTCTTCTTTGGTAAAGAAAGTACTGGAATACCACCTCATATATTAAAACCATATATAGATAGATGTATGAGAATGCCTATGACTGATAATGTTAGAGCACTTAATTTATCTAATACGGTAGCTATAATGACATATGAAGCATTAAGACAACAAGGATATCCTGGTTTATTATTTGATGAACCACATAAAAGTAAAAATTTTATAGAAGAGAGTGAGTAATCACTTTTTCTTTTAGGAGGAAAATATGGCAATTACTAAAACAAATTTTATAGATTATACTAGATGCAGAAGATATAGTGCTCTTGAAAATATTAGAAAAGATAAGTTAGATTCTAAAATGACTATAGAAGAATATATGAAAGAGAATGAAAAAGAAGAATATAGAGAACTATTAGGTTCTATGTTTGAAAGTACTGATGAAGGGGAAACTGACTTAACTAAAAAAGAAGATAAAGAATTATCTGCAATGATGAAATATTATAAAGAAGTTGAACTTGAAAGTGCTTTTAAAGCTAAAAGAATATTTAATGGTAAATTTGTTTATAGTGAGAATACATATAATCAAGAATCTTTTGATTTTGTTCATAATGGTATAAGATATTTATGTTATGTAGATATTTATAATGAAAATGATGATGAAATAAATATTATAGAAGTTAAATCTACTACTAGTAGAAACTATATAGAAGGGTTAAAGTACGGAGAAAACTCTAAAGATAAAATAGATATGTTTATACTAGAAGATGGAATATATAGGCTTAATAAACCTAGTGGTGGTAGTGATAAACTAATTAAGAAGTTTAATGAAAAATATAAAAAGTTATTTGATAGATATAGTGACACGGGACGTTATGTTTTTGATTTAGCTGTTCAAAGATATATAATTGAGAATGATTTAAAGAGTCATAAAGTTAAAAAACATGTTAATTATTATTTATCAGTACTTAATCATAATTATGTATATGATGGGTATATGGTTGGAGACACGCGAATATATAGAACAATAAATGGAGAAGATATAGTTAGTTTCTTTGATATGAATGAGATAACTAAAGAATATATGCCTATTATAGAGTCTATGGTTAAAACTCTTGAAAATAATATTTATAATCCTGATCCTAGTCCTTGTAATGTAGGAGTACATTGTTCATATAAAGAGAAGTGTGAATGTAAATATAGAAGTATTTGTTATAAGAATCTACCAGAATATAATGCTAGTTTTAATTATATTGGTTTTACTGATAGAATAGGTCTTGGACCAGATAAATATAATAAGTATGATTTAATAAATAATGGATATTATAAGTTAGATGATGTTCCTATAGAGTGGCTCAATAATAAACCTAATATGTTAATTGAGAGAGATTGTTATGATAATGATAAAACATATTTAGATAAAGAAAAGATTAAAGCTATGTTTGATACTTTAGAGTATCCAATATATCACTTAGATTTTGAAAGTTTTCCATGTCCAATGCCTAGATTTAAAGGTGAAAGACCATATACTCAATCATGTTTTGAATTTAGTTTGCATATAGAACGTGAACCTGGAATTTGTGATAAAGATAAAGATAACTATGTATTTCTAGCTGAAACACTTAATGATGAAAGATTAGAAATGGTAAAAGAAATAGTTAAAAGAATAGATCCTAGTAAAGGTACTATGTTTGCTCAAAATGTTACTTTTGAAAGAAGTAGATTAAAAGAACTAGCACACATATTCCCAGAATATAGAGAATATTTACTTAAAATAGTTGAAAAATCTACTGACTTATTATATTTTATTAAAAATAATCAAAGTATATATGAAGAATTAGGCTTTGATGAAGAGAGATGTAAACTAGTAAATTTTTATCATAAAAACTTAAGTGGAAGTTACTCTATTAAAAAAACTTTACCTGTACTTAGTGATTTAACATATAAGAATCTTGAAGTTAAGAATGGTACTGAAGCATTAGTGACATATTCTTTATATGATGATATGACACCTGATGATTTAGAAAGAGCAAAAAAGAACTTAAGAATTTATTGTAAACAAGATACTTGGGCTATGGTAGTTATATTAGATGCTTTACGAAAACTTGTAAATGAAAAAGAATAAATAAAAATATATATAAGAAAGTGTGATATGATTAACTTATGAAAGAGAAAATGAATAGAAAAACTTTTATTATTATATTTATTATAATATTTGTATTAGTACTTTTAGGTGCATTAATAGGATACTTATATAGAGATTATAATAAAAAATTAGATGACACTACTCATAAATTTAGTGTACCTGTTTCTAAATATATAATTGTAGATGGAACAATGGTAACAATTGAAATGGTTGAAAATAAAGAAATGATCCTTGATAGTACAGATGGTATAGTTATGAATATTAATGAAGTAGTTGGAAAGTGTATTAAGAAAGATACTAAAGTAGAAGCAGAAAGTACATTTAAAAATAGTGATTTAGAAGAATGTGGAGTTTCAAATGAAAATTAAAAAAATACTTAATTTAATTCTTATAACTATAATGCTTACTGCTTGTGGAAAAGAAAAAATGAATATTAAGATAAGTGATGATAAAAGTGATTTTAGAGTAGAAGAAAAAGAAAAATACATAGAAATTACATATCAAGATAAAGTATTTAATCTTAGTAATTATGAAGGAACTACTAAAGAGTTAGTTATAATACCAGGATGTACTATGGATGAAGATTATGTTAGTGTAACACTACTTACCAGTGATAATTTATATTTTATAATGCTTGATGATGAAGATATAAGTAGTGATGAAAAAGATTTTAATTTTACATTAATAAGTGATAGTAAGAATATAACTAAACTTGATTATAATAAAGATATAGAAAGAACTAATGAAAACTTATTATATTGTTTTAGAAATGTAGAAATAGACTATATAAATGGTAGTAAAAAGACTATACTTATGTCTTATGATGATGATATTAAAAAGATATATAATTTAATAAGTTTTAATTAATTGTAAAACTAATGTAAAAAAATGTGTATATTTGTTGTATAGAGTTTTAGAATTGGTTATATTATTAGTGTAGGGAGATGGTGAAAAGTGATATATCCTTCAATAGACAGATTATTAAATATTGTTGACTCTAAATATAAGTTAGTTCATATAGCTGCTGATAGAGCCAAAGTTATGAAAGAACATAAACATTTTCAAATGCCTGAAAGTGAGTATGTTTCTAAAAAAGAAATTGGAAGGGCATTAGAAGAAATAGATAGAGGATTAATTACTATTAAGAATAATTAATACTTTTCTTATAATATTTAGACTAGAAATAGTCTTTTTATTTTGATAATTATTTACAATATATATTAAAATATGATAAACTTGCCCCGGGTACTTCGATATGTTGTGTATCATGTATAGAAAAGCAATGCAAATAGGTAAAATTTAATTTTAAGATAATTCTTTTCTGTATGAGCATTAGGATGAGAGGTTAATGGTTTATGTGATTTATTCATTAAAGATTCTTTAGTTCTATCAAATTTTTTATTCCATCTCATTAAAGATGCTTTAGAACATTTATATCGTCTATAGACAAACGAAATAGGGTTTTCCATTACGATATAATAAAATTGCATAATATTTAGTATTTAAACTATGTGGATAATGTGATATACTTTTCATTGTGATAAGTCCTTTCGTAAATGTTTGTTTGATAATTACATTTTACTAGGCTTATCACTTTTTTATATATAAAAGTTCACAACAATTGTAACAAGATAAAAATTATAAGTACTAGTTGATACTAGTATTTTTTTTAAAATTGTGGTAAAATACTTTGTAGCATTTAAACTTTTAAAGGGAGTGATATTATGAGTAAAATTAATATAATGAGTTTAGGTGGATTAAACGAAAATGGTAAGAATTTATATACAGTAAATGTAGATGGACATCTATTTATTTTTGATTGTGGTATGAAGTATGCACCTGATAAAATGTATGGTGTAGATTATGTAATACCTGATTTTTCATACTTAATAGAACATGAAAAAGAAATAGTAGGTTTGTTTATTAGTCATCCTCATCGTGAGAATATGGGAGCACTTACTGATTTATTAAAAGCATTACCTAATTTAAATGTGTATGCATCAAATTATACAAGTGAAATAATTAAATATGAGTGTTCAGTTGATAAAGTAGAAATTAAGAATTTACATACTATTAAAGCTCATAGAAAGATAGATATAACTAATAATTTAAGTATATTCCCATTTAGTGTTACACATAGTAGTCCAGAAACATTAGGATTTGCAATTAATACTGATGATGGAGCAGTTATATATATGGCTGACTTTGTAATTGATCCAACAATGAATGGTTACTACGACATGGATTTAGGTAAACTTGCTTATATTGGTAAACAAGGCGTGCTTTGCTTAATGGCTGAAAGTGTGTTTGCTGAAAAGAAGGGACATACTAGTCCTAATCATAAGCTAGAGGGATTCTTTAAAAACGTTGTTGATAAGAATAAAGGAAGAATTATATTTACGGTGTTACCACTTCATATTTATACTATGCAAGAAATATTTAATTCTTTAAAAGGCAAGAATAGAAAAGTAGTAATAATGGGTAAAGAGTTACATAATATAGTATCTTTATGTGCTAAGAATGGATACTTAGATATAGAAGAAGATATGATAGGTAATTTAACTGATTTAAAACAAGATAATACAGTTATACTTATTAGTAATGATAGAGAGACACCATATTCTAATATAAATAGAATATTAAATGGTCATGATAAATTTATTACATTAGAAAAAACTGATACAGTATGTTTTGCTGAACCAAGTTATGATGCTTATGAAAAATTACTTGTAAGAATACTTAATGATTTAGCAATTAAAGGTGTTAATATAGTACAAATACCTAAAGATAAGAGTGTACGTCACCATGCATCTAGTGAAGACTTAATGCTTCTTATTAAATTATTTAATCCTAAATACTATATGCCTATAAAAGGAGAATATAGATATCAAGTACAAAATGGAAATCTTGCATATAGTGTAGGAATACCAAAAGAAAATATATTACTTAAAGAAAATGGAGATGTTGTTACTTTTGAAAATGGTGAACTAAAAGATAACTTTGAAAGAGTATTTGTAGATGATATATTAATAGATGGTAACTTTAGTGAAGACGTGGGAGATGTAGTCTTAAAAGATAGAGAACTATTAAGTAATAATGGACTTGTAGTAATATCATCTACACTAAGTAAGAAAGATAAATCAATAGTTATAGAGCCTGAAATAATTACTCGTGGATTTATATATTCTAAAGATAATAATGATGTAATAAATGAAGTTAAGAAGCTTAGTATGGAGATTATTAAAAATAATACTTTCTCTAATAAGTATGCAGATTATGTTAAAATAAGAAATGAAATACGAGAAATAATTGGTCAATACTTATATAAAGAAACTCAATGTAAACCAGTGATATTAACAGTTATTCAAGAAATATAGGAGGAAAGAATGATATATTTAGATTATAGTGCGACTACGCCAGTAGATGAGAGGGTACTTGATTCTTATTGTAAAGTTACTCGTGAGTTTATTGGAAATGCTAATAGTATTCATACTCTAGGAGTTAAATCTAAAGAGTTGTTAATGCAAGCTACTAATCAAATAGCTGAGATACTTAATTGTCATCCAAAGGAATTAATATTTACTAGTGGAGCTAGTGAAAGTAATACTACTGCTATTAAGGGTGTTGCATTTAAATATTGTAAACGTGGTAAACATATTATAACTAGTAAACTTGAACATAAGAGTGTTTTAGAAGTTATGGGTTATTTAAGTAATATAGGATACGAAGTAGATTTTGTTAATATAAATGATAATGGTCAAATAGATTTAAAACATTTAGAAGAACTTATAAGAGAAGATACTATTCTTGTAAGTATATGTGCTGTTAACTCTGAAACTGGGTTTAAACAACCTCTTAAGACTATTAGACAAGTTATTAATAAAAAGAATTCTAATGTTATATTCCATAGTGATTTAACTCAAGCTTTAGGTAAGACAAGATTTTATTTAAGTGATTTAGATTTAGCTAGTTTTTCAAGTCATAAGATATATGCTCCTAAAGGAATAGGCATTTTATATAAAAGACGTGATTTACAAATAGATACATTAATATATGGTACTACAGAGAATTGTCCATTTAGAGGTGGAACTCCTGCATTACCACTTATAGTATCATTTTCTAAGGCTATGAGACTTATTAATGATAAGTTAGAATCTAATATAAAGAAATGTGAAAAATTAAAAGCAGAATTATTGAAAGGACTTTCTAAGTATCCAATACAAATTAATTCTAATGATTTATGTGTACCTCAAATAGTTAATTTTAGTTTACTTAAGATTAAATCTGAGACTTTTGTACATGCTCTTGAAAGATATGAAATATATGTATCTACTACAACAGCATGTTCTAGTTTAGAAGAAAGTACTGTATTAAAAGCATTAAGTCATGGT
>SFTR01000143.1 GCA_004560915.1 bacterium
AAGAATTCTGCTGGTTGTATTTGCATAATCTTTAAATCTATACTTAATGCACTAATATCACCTGTAATTTGATTACTTAATACTTTATACCCAGTTAATGCTAAACATATAACAATAAATATTAAAGACAATTTCTCATACCTTTTTGTATCTATTCTTATAATACCTAGTGCTAAAAAAAATGAACCAAATATAAATAAAAGTTGTCTACCGAAAAAGAAATATGGTGAATCTTTACCATAAGTTTGAGTTGCTGATATAGAAGATGCATCTAATATAAAAAATGCTCCTGCTATAGCAAACAATAATGTTAACGCAAGAATTGGTTTATTCAAGTGTCTTAATACTTTTACTTTCTTTTTCTTTTTCATATTCTATCAAGTATATTATACAAAAAATAATATCAAATGTAAATTATATGATATTTTAGTAGTGTCAATATATTAAGCTTTCCATAGAATAATATAGATAAGTTAGGAGGTAATATATGTATTATTATGGATATAATGGTGGATATGCAGGCGGTAATACTATGAATTATGGTGCTTATCCAGGTTATTATAATAACGGATATGGTTATGGCTATGGAGCAGCAATTATACTAGTATTATTTATATTATTAGTTATTATCTTTGGTGTAGGTTTTGTTAATAATGGTTATTCAAATAATTGTAATAGCTGTAATAATTAAAAAAGGAAGTTTTATGCTTCCTTTTACTCTATAGTAAGTTTGTATTTTTTAGATAGAACTTCTAAGTTTTTAGTAGTTTTATCTATTAATACATTCTTATTTTTTGATTTTATTGTTTTTAACAAATCAAGATCTTCTTTTTCTTTTAGTTTATAACTATCTAGTGATTTAGTATAAACTATTACTTTATTATTTTCTTTATATGCGAATATTATATTATCAAATTTTATTATTTCTAATGCTAGTTTATTTATCAATATATAGTTTTCTGTTATAAGAATATCTTTATATTTTTTTGATTTAGTTAATTCTTTATTAAGTTTAGCTATTTCTGATTTACTAAGTGTTCTTAATAATTTATAGTTCTTACTATTATTTTTTATAAATATTATTGATATTGTTATACCAGTTAAAACTAATAATAAAGATATCCCTACTACTATATTGCTTTTCTTAGTAAGAGAGTCATCAGTAGTTTTTTGATCTAGATACATATATCCATATTTTTCTATATATCCTTCTTTAGTAATTGTTTCATCTTTCTTTAGTTTGTTATACGTTGTTACAAATTCTTCTATAGTTTCATCATCTATTTTTTGAGATCTACCATATAAATTATATTTTTTGTCCTTAGCTAAATCTTTTCTTATCTTTTTAACTTCATTTACTGATATTTTAGCTACGTAGAATGTATCATTATTTATAACTAAATAATAGTTATCTTTAAGTAATAGAATATTCTTTATTCTTGTTATTCTTGCTTTTTCATTTTCTTTTGTTTCATCAAATGTTATACAGTTTAATTCTATTTCATTATCTAAAACTTTTTTTGAATATATTTGATACGAGATACAAATTATTAGAGTTAATACTATAAATATAGATGAAATTGGTAAGAGTTTTAAATTTTTATTGAATAGTTTTTCAAACATATTATCACTTCCTAAAAATATTATAATATATTTTTGGGTTAAAAAAAAGAAGAATTACTTCTTCTTATATAGTACATGTTTATATGAAATGTTATTATCTTCGCTTTCTTTTAGTATAGTATTTTCCCATTCTTCTTTATTAAATTCTGGGAAGTATGCATCTGCATCTTTACATTCAGCATCTATTTCAGTTAGATACATTTTATCTACTATATCTATAAATTCTTTATATATAGATGCTCCACCTATTATGAATATTTCTTCGTTTCTTCCTTTTAATCCATTTAATAGTTCTTTTAATGATTTATAGTGTTCTATTTCAGGGCCAAAGTCATCACTACTTGATAAGACTATATGATGGCGATTAGGTAGTAGTTTTGGAAGAGATTCAAGTGTTTTTCTTCCCATTATTATTGAGTGTCCAGTTGTTGTTTCTTTAAAAAATTTTAAGTCTCCAGGTAAATGCCATATTAAATCATTATTTTTACCTAATTCTCTATTTTTACCTATTGCAGCTATTATTGTATAACTCATGTGTCACCTACTGTGCGATTGGAAAAGATATTTTTCCGTGATGCTTATAATCTATAACTTTTATATCTTTTAAGTCAGTACTATTATCAAAATCATAGAAATCTTTTATTTCTGGATTTAACCATAATTTTGGTGCTGGTAAATCTTCTAATTCTTTGCCTCTTCTTATTTGTTCTTTTATTCCATCAATTTGATTTACATAGATGTGAGGGTCTTTAATACTCCAGTATAGTTTACCTGGTTTTAGTCCAGTTACATGGGCTAGCATATAAAGTAGTACTGAGTACTGTGTTACATTAAATGGAAGACCTAGAGGTACATCGCAACTTCTTTGATGAATGTATGCGTTTAAGTGTCCATCTGTTACGTCCCACTCTGAAGACCATACGCATGATGGTAAAACTGCTGTATCTAAGTGTTTATTTTGCCATAAGTTTAT
>SFTR01000144.1 GCA_004560915.1 bacterium
ATATATCATTTAATATATCTTCTTCACTCATACATTCGTCTTTAGGTGTTTGTTCACATTTATTCTTAATTTCTTCCATATGATCCTCCTACTCCAATACTTCTAATAAATCTTTATAATGTTTAAAATGCATTTTCTTTATCTTAGTTAAAAGTTCTATTACTTTTTCATCTTCAACACATTCTAAATAAGCATATACTTTTTTGTTCATTATAAAGTTCCAGTTAAGCATATCTTCTATATATAATAAGTCTTTTATTGATATTATATTTGGTACTTCTTTCATACTTTTGCCTCCTAGTTATATTATTTACAAAAGAGCATATAATAATAGTGTAAAATTTTTCCAAAAAAAATTAAAAAAATTAGCACTTACTATTGACAAGTGCTAATTATTGAGTATAATTATAATTGTTAGGAGATGAAAATAATGAGTTTATTACCAGAAAAGTTTTATTTAGATGATTTCTTTGATGATTTTGTACCAATAATGCCAAAAATGCCAAAGAATGACATGAAATGCGACATTTATGAAAAAGGTGGTAAAATTCATATTGATATGGATGTTCCAGGATTCAATAAGGAAGATGTAAAAATCGACTTAGATGATGGTATTCTTACAGTAGTTGCTACTAAACATGAAGAGAAAGAAGACAAAGAAAAGAATTACTATCGTAAAGAAAGATCATTTGGTACATTCAGAAGACAATTTAACGTTGGTAACGTAAATGAAAAATCTATTGAAGCACATTTCAATAATGGTGTTTTAAAGATTAACTTCCCTAAAGAAGAACAAAAACAATCAAAGAAATTCATTGATATAAAATAAGCAAATTAAACTAAAGATACTTCAAAAGAGGTATCTTTTTTTTTGCATAATGAAAATGGTGAAGATATGAAAAAGATATTATATGTATTTCTTATTATTTTGATGTTATGTGGGTGTAATAACAATAATACTGAGGTCAAACCTGATAGAGGTGAAAAAAACAAGTATTCCTTCTACCTATATTGATGGTCTTCAAGAAATTAGTCATATTGAACTTTATAATTTAGATGATAAACTATATAGAACTATTAAAGATAAAGATATTATAAATGATATTATTAATATTTTATATGAAGATTATCGTTATCCTGATAGTTACTCTACTACATATGAAGTTGCATCTTTCACAATGATATTTTATAATGATAAAGATGAAAAAATAAATGCGATTAACTTATATAATACTTTTGATACATTTGATATATTAAATGATAATATTAGATATATATTAAGCCATGAAAATTTTAATAAGATTGTTGATTATATAAAATAAAAAGATACTATAGAGTATCTTTTAGTTTGTCCATTTCATTAAATCAGATTTATCTATTTCATAGAGAATGCCTTTTATATTTTTAAATCCTATGTGAGTAAATACTTTTTTTGATTTAGTATTATCATTATTAATAGTAGCATATACTTTTGAGTAAGTGTTATTTGTATTCATGAGTACATTTTTGATCATATTCTTTAGTATATGTTTACCTTGGTATTCTTTTTTAATTTGTATCTCTGATAACATTAGTCCTATATCTAAGTAGGTATAACAAATAAATCCGACTAGTTTATCATTATCTGAACATATAAGTATATTATAATTTTCAGTTGTTCTAATCATATTGACCCATTCGTTATACATTTCATCATTAGAGTTATCTTTGTTATTTATTTTGTTATAGTTTTCTACTATGATGTTATGCATTTCATTAAGAAAAGTATTATCTATAGTTTTTCCATTATAAAGTTTATAGTTCACGTTTCCTCCTAAAGAAAAAGACCATAAGGTCTACTTTGTAACATTAAATCTAAATAAGCAAATGTCTCCATCTTGCATTATATATTCTTTTCCTTCAAGTCTTGCTTTACCTGCTTCTTTTACTTTTAGTTCACTTCCATAGTTTACTAAATCATCATAACTCATTACTTCTGCTTTTATGAATCCACGTTCGAAGTCTGTATGAATTAGTCCTGCACATTCTGGTGCTTTCATTCCATCTTTGAACGTCCATGCTCTTACTTCATCTTTACCTACTGTAAAGAATGTTTTAAGTCCAAGCAAATGATATGTGTTATGAATTAGTTGATCTAAACCACTATTTTGAATTCCTAAATCTCTTAAGAATTCTTGTTTAGATTCTTCGTCTAATTCTGAAAGTTCACTTTCTATTTTAGCACACATAAGTACTACGCTAGCATTTTCTTTTGATGCGTATTCACGTACTTTATTTACATATTCATTTTCTTTAGAAAGTAAATCGTCTTCTGATACGTTTGCTAAATAAATGAATGGTTTTTGTGTTATTAGATTGTATGTTTTAATTAGTTTATTTTCTTTTTCATCAAATGTTTCTAGTCTTAGCATCCTTCCACTACTAAGTATTTCTTGTAGTTTTTTTAGAAGTGCTACTTCATAAAGTGCATCTTTGTCATTTGATGTTACTACATATATGTTTTTTGATTCTTTTAGCCCTTTTTTGATGTCTTTAAATAAGTTTTCTATTTCACTTTTGTAGTAGTTTATATTTCTATATGTGAATTTGTA
>SFTR01000145.1 GCA_004560915.1 bacterium
AGTTTATACTTCTGCTGATTCAGTTTTACAAATTGCTGCTCATGAAGATATTATTCCAGTTGAAGAATTATATAAAATATGTGAAACAGTTAGAGAGTTAACTAAGGGGGATGAGTACAAGATTGCTAGAGTTATAGCTCGTCCATTTGTTGGTAAACCAGGAAGTTTTACAAGAACGCCTAAGAGACATGATTATGCTTTAGATCCACCACTTAATGTACTAGATTTACTTGATAGAAATAATGTTCAAACTATTGCTGTAGGAAAAATATCAGATATATTTAATAATAAGGGTATTGCTGTTAAAGTTAGAACAAGAGATAATTTAGATGGAATAATGAAATTAATTGATTTTGCTAAGGGAGATTTTAAAGGATTGTTATTTGCAAACTTAAATGATTTTGATATGTTATATGGACATAGAAGAGATAGAGTTGGATATTTAAAAGCACTAGAAGAATTAAATTATTATTTACCAACTTTCTTAAAAAATCTTAAAGAAGATGATTTATTCATATTAACTGCAGATCATGGAAATGATCCTACTTGGAAGGGAACAGATCATACTCGTGAATATATACCTATTATGATATATAGTCCAAGTTTTAAATATGGTAAACGTTTAGAAGATAGAAGTACATTTGCTGATATAGGCGCTACTGTACTAGATAATTTTGGTATTAAGAATGAACTTGGTATTGGAACATCTATATTTGATGAAATAAAGAAAGACGAAGAGTAGTAAAAATTAAGTAACTTATGATATAATTAAGTTACTTTTTATATGGAGGAATCTATGAAAATAAATGATACATATGAAGTAATTATTAATGATGAAGATGATATTGGATGATACATATGAAGTAATTATTAATGATGAAGATGATATTGGTAATGGTATTACTAGAATAGATAATTTTGTTGTATTTGTTCCTTATGCTTTAAAAGATGAAAAAATAGGTATTAGAATAACTAAAGTAAATAAAAGGTTTGCGACTGGTAAAATAGAAAAGATAATTACTAAGAGTGATAGACGAGAATGTGTTAAGTGTAAGAGTTTTAATGAGTGTGGTGGGTGTTCATTTTTGCATTTGAGTTTTCTTGAAGAAAAGAAAAAGAAGATAAATTTTATAAATAAATTATTTAATACTAATATTAAAGAAATACTTACTAATAATGAATATAATTATAGAAATAAAGCTACGTTTCATGTTAAAGATGGTAAAGTTGGTTATTATAGTGAAAGTACTAATGATTTAGTAGAATTTGATAATTGTTTACTTTTAGATGATAGAATTAATGAAGTATATAGTATTTTAAAGAATATAAATCTTAGTGGCATATCTGAAGTAGTAGTTAGAACTTCTAAAAACAGTGTTATGGTTATATTTAAGGGAGAAAAAGAAGATTTTAATTATGATGAGTTAATTAATAATATTAAGATAGATTCAATATATTTAAATAATAAACTATTATATGGTAGTGCTTATATTATAGAAGAACTTGATAATATTAAGTATAGTATTTATCCGAATGCATTCTTTCAAGTAAATACAGAAAATATGAAAATTATGTATGATAAAGTTAAGGAATATGCTGGAAGTGGTGATAAATTATTAGACTTATATTGTGGTACTGGTACGATTGGAATATATTTAAAAGATAATTTTAGAGAAGTTACTGGTATTGAAGTAAATAAAGAAGCAATATTGAATGCTAATATTAATAGAGGACTTAATAACTTAACTGGAATTAATTTTATATGTGGAGATGCAAGTATTGCTAAAAATAATAATTATGATGTTATAGTAGTAGATCCTCCTAGAAGTGGACTTTCTAAAAAAGTAATAGATTTTTTAAATAAAAGTAATGTTAAAACTATTGTTTATGTTTCTTGCAATCCTAAAACTTTAAAAAGAGATTTAGATTTATTAGCTAAATATAGTATGATAAAGCTTGAATGTATAAATATGTTTAATAAAACTAAGCATTGTGAAGTAATAACATCTTTAGAAAGAATATAGATAAAAAAAGTAGTATGTTAATATTTTTTATATTGATATTTAATAATATCAAATAAAATAATTTTTCTTGAATGAGTAACAAATGTTTGTTATTATAGTTACATACATAAATATATTTCAGGAGGTTTAAAAATGATGTCATTAAATGAATATAAAAATTGTTTAATTAATACTTATAGTTGGACTATTGATAAAAGTGATATGCTTATTCTAAAAAGAAAAAGGGTATTAGATAAAGAATATGGTGATGAATTTTTATCTAAGGTTATTAGTGATTCTTATGATTTTGCTAGAAGTGTTTTAGATGATGAAAGTATAAATTATGGATACTATAAAAGTAATGTTTTAGATGATACAACTTCATATATCAATTTAGGATTACATGGAGGGTGGATGTCTGATACTTTATATGTTGATTCTGAAGGAAGACAAGTGAGTGCACATATTATTAAAACTATTTTTGGTAGAGGTATTATGATTGAACTTAGAACTGAAGAAGTTGAAAGAGAAGTAGAAGATGATATGTTTACTTTTGATTATAATTATTATATTTATATGCAGGGATTTCCTGAAAATTTAGATGAAGTTAGAAAATTACTATCAAAAGATGACTTGCAATTAAAAAGAAATGGATGATGAAATATGATCACATTTGAAGAATTTATGAAAGCTGATATAAGAGTTGGAACTATTATAGAAGTTAAGCCTTTTTTAAAGGCTAGAAAACCTGCTTATCAATTAAGAATTGATTTTGGTGATGAGATTGGTATTAAAAATAGTAGTGCTCAAATAACTGATGTATATAAACCTGAAGATTTAATTAATAAGCAAATACTTGCTGTTGTTAATTTTCCGCCAAGACAAATAGCTGATTTTATGAGTGAAGTATTAGTTCTTGGTACTTATAGTGAACAAGGTGTTGTTTTAATAAGACCAGATGTGGAAGTTAAGAATGGAGATAAATTAGGATAAAGAGAAAATAACTGGATATGATTATGGACCTTGGCACATTAGATATGTTGGCCTTTTAATAGATGTGGTAGTTCATCCTGACTATCAAGGAAATGGTTATGGTAAATTACTAATAGAGTCATTATTAAATTTTATTAAAGGCAATATAGATGATAATAAAGAAATTATTTCTACTGAATCTGATAATGACTTAGTTGAGATGGCGAAGGAAGAAAATTCTGAATTAGAAAAAGAAGTTGCTGAATTAGAAGATGAGATTAAGATCTTAATGCTTCCTAAAGACCCTAACGACGATAAAGATATTATTATGGAAATTAGAGGAGCTGCCGGTGGGGATGAAGCATCAT
>SFTR01000146.1 GCA_004560915.1 bacterium
TAATAATGACTCAAAGGTCACTTAATGATTATAAAGATATGGATAGATGTTTTACTACATTAAACTATGAACTTGGTGATCAAGTTAAATTAGGAGCAGTAAGTGGTGAACAACATTTAGAAAATTTACTTGCATTTAAAGATTTTATTAAGACACTTGTAACTGAAGCTGGAGAGAAATGGTTAGACTTAAGTAAAAAAACAGAAGTTTTATTACAAACTAAAACAATACCTTCAAAAGCAAGAACATTTGTGGTTAATCCTGGCTTTGGAATAAACGATGGAGATTACTTCTTATTCTTTAACTATTCTAATGTAGATGTAACAAGATACTTAAAAGAAATAGATGTTCAAAGATATAGAAAGTTAGATTCAAATACTATAAAAGCATATTCATTATTTCCAGTTAAATGTGATGTTAGACAAATAGCATATATGTTTAACTTTGCTGTGTCTTCTACTTATGCATTAAAGTCTTTAGAATCTATTGGAGCTAAAGCATTAATACTAGCTGAAAAGGATAAATGTCCATATATAAATTATTATATGACAGGACTTAGAAATACAGTAAGTGATAGTATAAAATATTTATCTGTTGATGATGGATTTATATATGATCCAGATAAACTAGTTCAAACATTAAAAGCTTATCCTCAAGAAATGATTATTATTAACTATGAGATAGAAACTTGTAAAAATGTTGATGAAATAGAAGAAAGACTTAAAAAAATAGATGCTGTTATTGGAAAAGTAGCTGAATTTACTCTTCAAAATAATTATGGATTATTCATTTCATCCTTGTATGGAATAGAGAAAGAGATGTATAATATAAAACATGAACTATGTAAAGTTAATTTCTCTATTAGAGTACCAGTGGTGGCTTATGATAAAGGATTACCTGGAGGTACTTATAAAATAGATGAAGGAACTACATATGATTTATTAAATGCTATGATACATAATATAAATCCAGCATTTGAAAATACTGGTATAATAAAAAGAAAATCAAATATATTGTCAATATTCTTTAAAAAACCAAAGGGGGATAAGAAATGAAAAAAACAACTGCCAGAAGATTTGGCGCTTATATAATGGATATGATAATAATAGCTCTTATAAGTTCAATGTTTGTGAAAATAGAATTTATCAATCCAAAATATGATGAATATTTAAAAGTATACAATGAATATTTAGATTATACTTCTGAAATAAAAGATATAAAACAATTAGAGAATGATAGTAAAATAACAGATCTTTCTTATGATTTAGCTAAAACTGGTATTGCATCTAGTATTATATCTTTAGTAGTTACTACGTTATACTTTGTAGGATTTCAATATTTAAATAGAGGACAAACTCTTGGTAAGAAAGTATTTAAGATTAAAGTAGTAGATGGTGATAATGGAAGAGTTAAGTTATATCAATTATTAGTTAGAAGTTTACTTATTAATAGTATATTAACATCTTTTATAACTATCTTAGCAGTAGCATTCTTAAGTAAAGCTGCATATTTTAAAACAATACAGTTTACTCAATTATTTGATGTTACAGTTCTATGTGCTTCGTTTATTCTTATGATGTTTAGAGAAGATGGTAAAGGTCTTCATGATCTACTTATTGGCACTAGAGTAGTATTTGATGAAGTAGAAGAAGAAACTATAAAAGAAGCTAAAGTAGTAGAAAAAGAAGAAACTAAAAAGATAACTAAGAAGAAAACTACTAGAAAGGAGAAATAATGAAGATAGGTATAGCTAATGATCATCATGGAGTTGAAGTTAAAAATAAAATAATGAATTATCTACATGAAAAAGGTATTGAATGTGTAAATTTTGGCACTAATGATAACAATAGTGTTGATTATGTTGAATATGCTGTAAAGTTATGTACAGCAGTAAATGAAAAACAAGTTGACTTAGGTATATTAATATGTGGTACTGGAATAGGTATGAGTATTGCTGCTAATAAAATAAAAGGAATAAGATGTGGTAAAGTAACAACTCCTCGTGAAGCAGCACTTACTAAAGAACATAATATGGCTAATGTGATATCACTTTCTGAATATACTGAAAATGTAGAAGAAATAGTAGATGCATTTATTAATACTAAAAATTCTACAGAAGAAAGACATATTAGAAGAATAGAAGAAATAAGTGAATTAGAGGGATAATATGAATAAGAATTTATTAAAAATAGCAGGTATTATATCAATAGTTTTAGGTATAATATGTTGTCTTACAATATTTGGAGCTATAGTTGGTGTTCCACTTATAATTGGTGGTAATAAAATAAAAGATATGGCTAATTTAAGTGATCAAGAACTAATGACTCAAAAAGATACAATACTTATATGGATGGTAGTATTCTTAGTATTTAATCAAATAAGTGGTATTTTAGTATTAATATTCTATATTGATATGGATGGAAGTTTAAGTAATACACTTAATGGTTCTAATAAAACAAGTAATGATAAATATGATGAACTTGAAAAACTTAAAAAGTTATATGATGATAAAGTATTAACTAAAGAAGAATTTGAAACTG
>SFTR01000147.1 GCA_004560915.1 bacterium
TATCTAAATTACCAGAATTAGCATTTGTTCCATTAAATTATGTATTACACATAGTATTATCAATATTAGTACCATCTAGTAGTGGTCTTGCAACTATTTCAACACCTATCATGGCTCCACTTGCAGCACAACTTGGTTATAGTGTAGAAAGTACAGTCATGACTTTTGTAGCAGCAAATGGACTTGTAAACTTAATTACTCCAACTTGTGGAGCAATTATGGGTGGTTTAGCTCTTGCTAAAGTTAATTACACTACTTGGTTCAAGTGGGCATTTAAAGTAATAGTTACTATTGCTTTATCTTCAATGGTAATATTAACTTTCGCATCAGTATTACTTTCATAGTAAACATAAAAGCATTTCTTCGGAAATGCTTTTTTTATATCATATACAAGTTATCACTTACTTCATTACCAGCAGATTCTAATTTTTGAATTCTTGTATCTAAATTCTTAATTTGTCTTTCAATTTTACTAATTCTATCGTCTAAATCATTATTGTTATTATATCCCATCTGTTCAGGAATAACATTAGGTCCATAAGCTTGATATTGACTATTCATATTATATCCACTAGGTGGTATAAAACCCCCTGGATTACTATAACCTTGATTTAAATTTTGATAAAACATATCTCTATTATTCATATAATCACCTACAATAATATATGACAAAAGATAAAAGGTAGTGTATAATATTAATGCGAGGTGAGTATTTTGAGACTAAAACATATCAAAAATGCAGAAGAAATAATATCAAAATCTAAATACTTAGTAAAAAGTCCTAAAGAAAATAAAGGTAAATG
The DNA here is from genome assembly GCA_004560915.1 of bacterium. Next base: position 804 of record SFTR01000147.1, read on the forward strand.
GAATAAAGTATTTAACAATGATAATAATATAGAAATAGAAATAGGTACAGGAAAAGGTAAATTCATTATAGGAAAAGCCCTTGAAAATCCTAATATAAATTTTATTGGTATAGAAAAGTATGACAGCCCTTTAGTTAGTGCTGTAAAAAAGTTAGAAGAACTAGAACTAGATAACTTAAAGCTTATTTGTCTAGACGCATTAGAAATAGAAGAAGTTTTTGATCATGAGATAGATAAAATATATTTAAATTTTAGTGATCCATGGCCTAAAAAGAGACATACTAAAAGAAGACTTACTTCAAGTGTATTTTTAAATAAATATGAAAGTCTTTTCAAAAATAAAAAACGAATTGAAATGAAAACTGATAATGATGATTTATATGAGTTTTCAAGTGAATCCTTCATAGAAAATGGTTATGATATAGTTAAAACAGATACTAATTATTTTGATACTATTAGAACTGAATACGAAGATAAATTTATAAGTTTAGGAAAAAACATTAATTATATTAGTGTTGTTAAAAAATAAATAATTTGCTATAATTTTAATGTAGTAGGAGACAAGAAAATGTATAAAAAGATAATAATCGTATTATGTTTGTTGTTATTTACAGGATGCACAAATACTTATTATATGAATAATCTTTCTTATGAAGAGATACTTAATAATGCAACAATAGAAAATAATAATTTACATAATACTAATAATAAAGGTTATAAATACTTTTTACCAAGTGGATTTAGTATTAGTAAGGATGATGGATTTAATCAAACACTAACTTCTCAAAATAATATATATTATTTAAATGTTGATATAGTTAGTTATTATTATAAAAAAGGAATAAGTGAAACTAAAAATATAGATGATTATTACTTTTATTCTTTTAATAAAAATGATAAAGAAGGATACTTAAGAATAAGAAAAAATAATAATAAATTTTTTGTTGAGTTGTGTTATAATTATGCTATAATAGAGGTAGAGGTAGAAGAAAGAAAGATACAATATGCAGTTTCAAGAGGAATAACTATTCTAAGTTCAATAAGGTATAATGATTATGTAATAGAAAAACAACTTAATGACAAAGATTTAGACTCAAAAGAAACAGCGTATAAAATACCGGAACCAAAAGATAAAAATGAAACAAAAAATGTGCTTGAGTATATGAACGATGATGAAGAATAAAAGAAAGAGGTGCAATTGTGAAGCTTTTGAATAAACTTAAAAATATATTTTATGATGAAGAAATTATAGATGAACCAGAAGCAGAAATTAAAAAAGTAGATAAAGTAGTAAAAAAAGATGTTGAAGAAAAACCTAGGGTAGAAGAAATTAAAATTACTAGGGAAGAACCAAAACGTGAAGTAGAAGAAGTTAAGAGAGTAGTTGAAGAACCAAAGAAAGAAAGTAACAACTTTAGTGAAAGAGAATTATTTAGAAGTGAAAGAACATTTAATTTTACTGAGTTTGATGATGAAGACGTAGATTTACCACCTAGAAGAAGTGTGTTAAATCCTGAACCAAAAGTAGTTAAGAGACAAGAAGTACAAAAACCAGTTATTCCAGAACAACCAAAAATTTTTAAACCAAGTCCGGTAATATCACCAATATATGGCATATTAGACAAAGACTATAAGAAAGATGAAGTTGTAAGTAAAACTGTAACAAAAAAAGAAGAACCAGTTATAAAAGACTCAGCAAGTACATATGATACTGTTAGAAGAAAAGC
>SFTR01000148.1 GCA_004560915.1 bacterium
CTGACCCATTCAATAATAAGATTTCTAATGAAAGTCCAATAGCTGCTGCTATTATGGGTAAAAAAGTTGGAGATACTGTCGAAGTTTCATCACCTGATGGTGTTTATAGTGTTCAAATAGTAGCAATAGGATAGTAAAATATCCTTTTTTGTACATTTAATATATAACGAGGGAGGGAATTTATGAAAGAAAGTTATACATTAAAATTAGAGGGAAAAGAATGGAAAGATTGCTTAAAAGAAGCATTTGAAAAGAAAAGAAAAGATATCAAAATGGATGGATTTAGAAAAGGTCAAGTTCCATATGATATTTATGTTAAAAAAGCAGGAGTAGAAACATTATATATGGATGCTGTTGATATGGCAGTAGATATGTTATATGCTAAACTACTTAGTGATCCTAAAACTATTACTCCAGCTGCTACACCAGCTATCGATATTAAAGATATCGGACATGATCATATTGAAGTAGAATTTACTTTAGTAGCAAGTCCAAAAGTAGAACTTGGAAAATATAAGAAATTAGGAATTAAAAAAGATAAAGTAGAAGTTACTGATGATGAAGTAGAACATGAACTTGGTCATTTAAAAGAACAATTCGTAGAAGTTAAATCATTAGATGATAAAGCTGAAGCTCGTGAAGGAGATGTAGTTGTTATTGACTTCGAAGGATTTAAAGATGGAGTAGCATTCAAAGGTGGAAAAGGAGAAGATTATTCATTAGAAATAGGTTCTCATACATTTATTCCTGGATTTGAAGAAGCATTAATAGGCCTTAAAAAAGGTGATAAAAAAGATGTTAATGTAGTATTCCCTGAAAATTATCATAGTGATGAATTAAAAGGACAACCAGTAGTATTTAAAGTAGAAGTTAAAGAAGTAAAAGAAAGAGTATTCCCTGAATTTGATAAAGAATTCTTTGCTGACTTAAATGTTGGTGGAGTTGAATCTTTAGATGACTTAAAGAAATATATTAAAGAAAACAAAGAAGCAGAAAAAACTAAACAATTAGAAGATGAATATTTATTTAAATGTTTAGATAAAGTAGTTGAAGGAGCCAAATTTGAAATTCCTGAAGAAATGACTGAAGATGAAACTAATAGATTGGTTAGAGAATTCTCAGAAAAACTACAATATCAAGGATTAAAATTAGAAGATTACTTAAAATATTGTAATACTAATTTAGATAACTTTAAGGCTACACTTAAAGATGAAGCTAATAAGAGAATAGGTTATAGATTAATTATGGATGCAGTAGTAGAAGCTGAAAAATTAGAAGTAACTGATGAAGAATTAGAAGCTGGACTTGATGAAACTAGTAAAGAATATGGAATGTCTAAAGAAGACTTCTTAAAACAAATTGGTTCTAAAGAATTATTTAAATATGATTTATTAATGAAGAAAGCTATGAAAGTAGTTACTGAATAGTAAAGTTTATAAAACGTTCTTATATAGAACGTTTTTTTATGTTATAATTTACTTATGAAAAAAGTTGTTAAATATATAGTTGGTGTTTTATTAATATTGTGTTCAATGTTACTTGTAGGTTATAGTGAATATAATATAATAAAAGTTTTAATGAATAGAGATAGTCTTAATAATAAAACTATTGAAGTTAAATCTACAATAATTGATAAAAATAATAATGGTAAATTAGTATTTGTGAATGGATATATAATACTTAATAAAGATTTGGAAGATAAAGATTTTAATGTTAAAATTAGAACTTCTAAGTTAGAGAGAATAGTTGAAATATATCAATATAAAGAGACTAAGGAAGATGATGAAACATATTCTTATGAAACTGATTGGTATAATGAACTTATAGATTCTAGTAAATTTAAGAATAGTGAATATAAGAATCCAAGTGATATAAAATATAAAAGTGAAGTTTATTATAATGATGTGTTTTTAGGTGCTTTTAAACTTAATAATAAAGAAATTGATGATTTAGGATTAAATAGTAGATACTTAGATTTAAATAGTGAATTTGCTTCTAAAAATGGATTTAATATAAGTAATGAATATTATACTACTAGTAAAGATATAGATTTTCCTGAAGTTGGGGATATAAGAATAAGCTTTAGATATAATAATAGTAATTCTGCTAGTGTTATTGCTAAACAAAGTAATAATATGTTTGAAGACTATAAATTAAATAATACATTGATAAATAAAATATATAATGAAAAGCTTACTAAAGAAGAAGTTATAGATAATATTTATCCTCTAAAGATAGTTTTATATGTTACTATGATTGTTCTTTCTTTAATACTTTCAATAGTTGGATTTAAACTTATAAATAAGAAAATTATTGCTAGTATTAATTTAAGTATATTTACAATTACTATTATGTTTATTACATATAATCTGGTTATTACTATACTTGGACTAGTAATATGTAGTATACTTATTATAGTAAATAAGAAATTATTTAATAAAGAGGTGAAGAATGGATAAGATAGTTATTATATTATTAATTTTATTAGTTGTTGTAGGTATAGTATTC
>SFTR01000149.1 GCA_004560915.1 bacterium
AATAAATTGTAAAAATATGAAAAAACATTTGACAATTCTATATACATTTTATATAATATACCCGGTACATTTTAATGGAGATGCAGTTTCTGTGGGAAAGAAATGGCTATAGTTGCAAATATAGTGTGCATCGAAGTTGAAGGAAGGAAATAATATATTATGAAAACATTTATGTTAAAAAAAGAAGACGTTAAACATAATTGGTATGTTATTGATGCTGAAGGACAAAACTTAGGTAAAGTTGCTGCTTTAGCTGCTTCTGTATTAAGAGGTAAACATAAGCCAACTTATACTCCACATATTGCTTGTGGTGATAACGTTATTATTATCAATGCTGAAAAGGTAAATTTAACTGGAAACAAATTAAATGATAAAATGTACTATAATCATAGTGGTTATCCAGGTGGTCTTAGAGAAAGAAATGCTAAGACTATGATCGAAAAATATCCAGTAGAAATGGTAGAAAGAGCTGTTAAAGGTATGCTTCCTAAGAATAGACTTGGAAGACAAATCTATAGACAATTATTTGTTTATGCTGGTAGTGAACATAAACATGAAGCTCAAAAACCAGAAAGATTAGAGGTAAAGTAAGATGGCAGAAAAGAATAAGTATACTGCAATAGGCAGAAGAAAAAGAAGTGTTGCTAAAGTAACTTTAGTTCCAGGAAAAGGTAATATTACTGTTAATGGTAAAGATGTTAAAGATTATATGCCTTATGAAACATTAGTTATGGATTTAGTACAACCATTAGAACTTGCTGATTCTAAAGACAAATACGATATTAACGTAGTTGTTAAAGGTGGAGGTTTTTCTGGACAAACTGGTGCTATTAGATTAGGTATTGCAAGAGCTTTAATGCTTGCTAATGCTGAACATAGACCAGTACTTAAATCAAATGGTATGATTACTCGTGATGCTAGAATTAAGGAAAGAAAGAAATATGGACTTAAGAAAGCACGTAGAGCACCACAATTCAGTAAGAGATAGTATGAAGTTAAACTCAAATTTATATTTGAGTTTTTCTTTTACATAAAAATAATCAAACTAAAAAAAATAATTTTAAATTCATATTATTAATGTTATAATTATCATAATAGGAGAGTGAGGTAAGTGGCAGCAAAGGTATTTAAAACTATAGAAGAACAAATACAAATATTAATAAGTAAAGGACTTACTGTAGAAGATTATGATAAAACAAGTGAAATATTACTTAGAGAAAACTATTTCTTTTTAAATGGATATAGATCACCATTTTTAATAACAGGAACTAAAAGATTTGTAGAAGGTTCTACTTTCGAAGAGTTGTATTCATTATTTAAGTTTGATAGATACTTTAGAAATATAATATTTAAGAATGTCTTAATAGTTGAAAATAACTATAAATCAATATTTAGTTATGTTCTTAGTAAGAAATATGGATATAAAGAAAAAGATTATTTAAATGTTAATAACTTTAATAAAAATAAAGATACTAATAGACAAATAAATGATTTACTCAGAAAACTTAAAAGACAAATAAGAATAAATGGATATCAACATCAAGCTACTAGTCACTATATAAATAATTATGGTTATATACCTATGTGGGTTAGTGTTAAAGTATTGAGTTTTGGTCTTATGAGTGAATTATTCTCAATACTTAAAGATGTTGATAGAGAAGAAATAGCATCATATTATAATATAAGTGCTGATGAATTAGAAGATTACTTATCAATATTATCTAACTATAGAAACTTATGTGCTCATGAAGATATACTATATAATCATGAAACACAAAAAGAGATAGACGATACTACATATCATGAATTATTAGAAATACCTCAAGTAGAAGGTGAATACATTTATGGTAAACATGATATATTTGCATTAATCATTATATTAAAACAAATGCTTACTCATACAGACTTTAAAATGATGATGAATGAAATAGATTATGAAATAGAATGGTTAAGTTCTAAATTACATTCTATAGATGTACAAAAAGTATTATATAGAATGGGGTTTCCAGACAATTATAAACAAATATCATATATGGATTAGGAGGATTTATGAAAAAAGATACTACGTATATATTTAGTATTATAACTTCATTATTTATAGGTGCATTTCTTATGTATACATATATTGCTAAGAATCCTATTGCTCAAGTATCTAGTGGAGATGGTGTAGTTAAAAATGTTAATGTTACAGAAAATGGTATATCTTCAGGAATAGAAAATGTTTATGATGCTGTTGTAGTAGTAGAAAACTATCAAAATGGTAAATTAGTTGGTATAGGTTCTGGATTTATATATGATATTAAAGGTTATATAATGACCAATCATCATGTTATAGATGAAGCAAATGAAATAAAAGTTAAACTAACTAGTGGAGATAATGTAGTAGCTAGTGTAGTTGGTAGTGATGAGTATGCTGATATAGCTGTTATTAAAATAGCAGATACTTATATTAAAAGAGTAGCTAAATTAGGTGATAATAGTAAAATGA
>SFTR01000150.1 GCA_004560915.1 bacterium
TTATTTCACTCATTAATTAATTCTCCTTATAAATGATAAGTTCTAAGTTATTAGAAATAAGTTTTAAGTTATATCTTACAAGAGATAACTTCTAAGTTATAAATTAAAAGAAATAACTTTTAACTTTTAAGAAATAAGTTAAAAGAGATAACTTATAGGATATAACTTAAAAGAAATAATTTTTAACTTTTAAGAGATAACTTAAAAGAAATAACTTTTAACTTTTAAGAAATAAGTTAAAAGAGATAACTTATAGGATATAACTTAAAAGAAATAACTTTTAACTTTTAAGAGATAACTTAAAAGAAATAAGTTTTAACTTTTAATTAATAACTTATACCTCATAACTTAAAAGAGATAAGTTTTAAGTTAAAAGGTTTAATGTATAAGTTATATTTTATAACTTCTATCTTATAAATTCTATGTTTTAAGAAATAAGTTATAAATTATAAAGAATAAGAAATAAGTTAATAGTTATTAGTTATAACTTATCAGTTATAAGTTATAAGTTATAAATTATAAAAATATTAAAATTAATCAAATATAAATTATTAATATTGTATAAGTCAAAAGCAATTGCTTTGAATTTTTCTATAAAACTAAGTAGGTATTACTTAAATCCATTATTGAATATAATGACAAATAATAATTTTACATACTGAAAAATAGATTATATCTAAGTACAAAAGCAATTCTTAAATTAAAATATTCAAAAAAATAAAGAGAGAGTAGAGAATTAATCTCACTCTATTTACTGTTTGGCATTTCACCAGAGAAATAATTTGCATAACCTTTTAAATCCAGCATACCATGTCCTGAGAAGTTAATAACAATGGTTTTTTCTTCTCCAGTTTGTCTGCATTTAATAGCTTCATCAATACCTGCCTTAATTGCATGAGTAGTTTCCGGTGCCGGAACAATTCCTTCACATTTAGCAAATTGAATTCCTGCATTAAATACGTCTCTTTGATGAGCTGTTACAGGATTGATATATCCTTCATGTGCAAGTAATGAGATTTGTGGACACATTCCATGGTATCTTAAACCTCCTGCATGTACAGATGGTGCTACAAAGTCATGGCCTAAGGTATACATTTTAAGAAGTGGAGTAAATCCATTTGAATCTCCAAAGTCGTATTCATATTTACCTTCAGTTAATGTTGGACATGCACTCGGTTCTACTGCAATAAATTTAGTATCACTGTTTCCATCAAGTTTATCTTTAATAAATGGATATAAAGCACCTGCAAAGTTACTTCCACCACCAACACATGCAATCATAGTGTCTGGTTCTTCATTAGCTATTTCCAATTGTGTTTTAAGTTCCTGACCGATGACAGTTTGATGTAACATTACATGGTTTAACACACTGCCTAAAGTGTATTTTACATTGTCATTGTTTAGAGCTTCTTCCATTGCTTCTGAAATAGCTATTCCAAGTGATCCTACATGGTCAGGGTTTTCAGCCAATACTTTACGTCCAAATTCTGTATTTTCACTTGGGGAGGCAAAGACTTCTCCGCCATAAATATTCATGATGTTTTTCCTGTCTGGCTTTTGATTAAATGATACTTTAACCATATATACAGTACAGTCCAAATCAAGTAATGAACAAGCAAGTGACAAAGCAGTTCCCCATTGTCCTGCACCAGTTTCGGTTGTTAATCTTTCAACACCTTCTTTTTTAGCAAAGTATGCCTGTGGAATTGCACTGTTTAATTTATGTGATCCCGTAGGAGAAGTATCTTCCCTTTTGTAATAAATTTTAGCTGGAGTGTTGAGCTTTTCTTCAAGACGTTTAGCTCTAAATAACGGAGTTGGCCTTCCCATCTGCATGTATAACTCCCTTACTTTTTGTGGAATCTTAATGTATCTTTCAGTTGCAAACTCCTGGTCCAGTGCCGCTTTTGTAAATGCTTTTTGCAAATCTTCAATTTGATTTCTTCCTTCACTATTTTTTGGCATTGGAAGTTCACAAGGTAAATCAGCGTTAATATTGTACCATTTTTTTGGCACTTCTTCAGAGGATAATTCTATTTTATAATTCATATTAATAGATTGTATAATGTACTATTTAAAACTTTACTGTACACTTTTGTACAATTAATATTTTAATAGAATAAAAACCTATTTAGAAATATGAAAATTTTA
>SFTR01000151.1 GCA_004560915.1 bacterium
AATATGTACTCAGATAAATAATATTCCTGTAATTTCAACTAAATATATGTTTTATAGAACTGAAGCAATTTCTATAGATTTAAATAGTTTTGATACTAGTAATATAATTGATATGGAAGGTATGTTTAAGTATGCACATACTCCTTTACTTGATTTAAGTAACTTTAATACTAGTAATGTTATTACAATGGAAAAAATGTTTGAGGAAAGTGAAATTAAAACATTAGATATAAATAATTTTGATACGAGTAATGTTGAAAATTTTGCTGCTTTTTTAAGTCGTTGTAAAGTAATTACGATTGATTTAAATTATATTAAAACAAATAATGCTACCACTATGAAGGAGATGTTTTCTTCTTCAAAATTGAAAAAAATTGATTTATCTCATTTTAATACAAGTAAAGTTACTGATATGAGTTCTATGTTTTCTAGTGGAAATTTAACTGAGATTAAAGGACTTGATAAATTTGATACAAGTAATGTAACTGATATGAGTTATATGTTCTCAGATAGTTTAGTTGATTCATTAGATTTGAATAGCTTTGATACTTCAAAAGTAACTGATATGAGTTCTATGTTTTCTTACTCAAAAATAAATAATCTTAATATTAGTAATTTTAATACAAGTAGTGTAACTAATATGAGTAGTATGTTTAATGTTTTAAAAATGAAGGTATATTGGATGTTAGTAGTCTTAATACAAGTAATGTTACTAATATGAGTCGTATGTTTAATGGCTCAAAGTCAACCAAAATTAAAGGACTTGATAAATTTGATACAAGTAATGTTACTGATATGAGTTATATGTTTTGGGATGCATATGTCATAAATTTAGATTTAAGCAATTTTGATACATCTAATGTTATTAATATGGAGTGGATGTTTACAGGATGCAGAGCCAAAACAATAAATCTTCTTAACTTTAATACAAGCAAGGTAACTAATATGGAGTGGATGTTTGAAGACGTGTATGTTGTTGAATTAGATTTAAGTAGTTTTGATACATCTAATGTTACTAATATGTGGCGTATGTTTGGATCAGCATCAAATTTAGTGACGATATATGCTAGTGATAAGTTTGTTACTGATAATGTTACAAATAGTACTGATATGTTTATATGGACTAATAATTTGGTTGGTGGTAATGGAACAAAACGTACTGCAGCCCATAGTGATAAGGAGTATGCACGTATTGATACTGCAGATACTCCAGGTTACTTCACTCTAAAGAATAACTAAAAAGTGTTTAAAACACTTTTTTTATATTGTCTGTGAAAAATATTTGTGATAGAATTATATTAAGAATAGAGAGGAAGGTTTTTTAATATGCTTGGAAAGGTTCTTACTATTACTAAGAATAGTGCTATTGTTGGTGTAAACAAAGAAACTATTACTGGTATAAAAGATTTAATTAACTTACACGTTGTATTTGAAGATGCTGATAAAAAGATATTAGGAGAAGTAGATTCTATAGAACAAGATACTATTAAAGTTAGTTTCTTAGGAGAACTTACTGATAATGACTTTATTGGTGGTCTTATTAAAAAACCTAGCCTTGATGCGAACGTTAGAATTATTAATCAAGAAGAATTAAAGATACTTACAGGAGAAGAAAATAGAAGTATAAGACTTGGAGTAAGTCCTTTATACAATGAATTTCCACTAAACGTAAGTATAGATGAATTATTCTCTAACCATACTGCTATATTCGGTAATACTGGTAGTGGTAAAACATATGGTATATGTAGAATCATCCAAAATATATTTCCTAATAGTCAAATAATTCCATATAATGCGAATATCTTTATATTTGATAGTTATGGTGAATATATGAATGCATTCAAAGATTTAAGTAAAAACAATCCATATTATGCATTTAAAGTAATAACGACTAATATGAAAAAAGACTATGAGAAACTTAGAATACCAGTATGTCTTCTTGAACTTGATGATGTACTTAACTTACTTGATGCGACTAACTTCTCTCAAATAGCTATGGTTGAAACTGCTCTTGTGTATGTTAAAATGTTTGCTCGTCAAGATAAAGAAGCAGTAGATTATAAAAATCATATACTAGCAAAAGCTATAATAAATATAATGTACACTAATCAAACATCTAGTAAGATTAGAGATCAAATATTTGAAATATTAACTGAGACTAATACAGCAGAACTATCACTTGAAACTGAAGTTCCTGGTATTGGATTTACTCGTATGTTTAGAAATTGCTTTGATATAGATAGTGAAGGTAGATTTGCTGAACGTAAAATTATAACAGACTATATTAAAGGATTTATAGATGACTCACGTAAATGGAATTATAATGCTGAAGGAGTAAGTTATTCACTTCATGATTTAGAAGTTGCTCTTAACTTTACATTATATAGTGAAAGATACTTATTAAATGAAGCTATGTATGATTCAGCTATGAGTTTAAAAGTTAGACTT
>SFTR01000016.1 GCA_004560915.1 bacterium
CCTTCTTTTAGTTCTGAAGGTAAACTATTATATACGGTATCATTTAGATATGTTCTTACTTCACTAGATGGCCATCCTCCAACATTAGTTAGGGTACTATTCATTGATTTCATAGTTATAGCATCTTCAAATTCAAGAACAAATCCACAAGCTGTTTGTGAGAAGTCACTTGTTGAACATTCACTAGGTGTTGAAATATTTGCTATTCTTACATTATGTTTTCCTAAAGTTCCTAAATCCACTTCTTTAGTATCACCTACTTTATATGCACTGATATTTCCTGATTTAACATTCGAAATAATAGAACTCCATGATGCTATATTAAATGGTAAATTATCTGGTATAAATTCACCTTGTATATCTAAGTTTCCTACGAAATATGTTTTTTGTGCTTGATTAGGCGTTGTCTCATCTAAATATAGCCATAAGAAATATGTAGCACTTTCACCTGGAGCTATTTTATCTCCATTATATATTATATTGTTTGAAAGAGTACTAAATGAACTAATTGTATTTGCCTTAAATTCATTATATCCATTATATCCTTTTATCGCATCTATAAACAATGTCGCATCCTCTAGGTCCACTACTCCATCGCAAGTTACATCGGCGGTGATTTTTTGAACATCATTTGCTTCAATGTCTCCATTGGAGATATCAAAAATTGTCATAGAATCATCATAATTAACAATACCATCTAAATTAGCATCACCTAATTGATATTCTGAGCCTGATGCTAATACTTTTTTTCTAACAGCTACTTTTAGATGTTCTGAATATAGACTAGTTAGTCTTTGATATTCTGAGTAGTCTCCAGTTGGAAGAAAGTCTTCGTCTTCTTTTAATTTTATAGTTATTGTTGCATCCATAGTACCTGTATTTGTTACTTTAAAGATATAAGGTGTTGCATTTGAATAGGTTCCATCATTTGGATAAGGATAAATAGAAGTAGGAACAGAAGTGCCATCTTGCTTAGTAGTACCAATTACTTGACCTATATTTTCATAGGTAGTATCACAAGTTGAATCACTGCAGAAGGAGATTGCTAAGTCTCCTGTTTCTACTACATTATCTTTTCCTTCATCAATTTTGAAGAATGATGCAAAAGAAACTCCAATAAAAACTGTCAGTAAGAGACCTACTGATATTAATAAAGTTATAACTTCTTTTTTTATTATTTTATCTATATACATATACCTTTATCACCTATTCTCTATTTGAAATTATATAATAAAAAAATTTCATAGTCAATTAGACGTATGAAATATAATTTATAACCTTTTTAATGTATTTATATTGTTTACTATATCTTTATGAATATATGAAGCTGATACTAACATATCTACTCCTTTGTCTACACAAAGTTTACCGGTTTCATCATTTATACCACCATCTACTGAGATAATAGTTTTAGCATTTTGATTAATTATTTCTTGCTTTAGATTTTCTATTTTATTAGGTGTGTTATCTATAAAAGATTGTCCACTTTTACCTGGGTGTACACTCATAACTAATACTTGATCTATTTTAGATAAATATGGATAAAGTACTTTTTCATCAGTTTCTGGATTTATAGCTATACCTACTTTTAAACCATAGTTTTTTATTTCATTAATCATTTTATCTATATCTTTAACAGCTTCATAATGAAATGTTATATAACTTGTATTTAATAATGCATAGTCTTCTATATATTTAGAAGGATTTTCTACCATTAAATGGACATCTAGTGGTAATTTAGAATAACTTACTATTTTTTTTACTTCACTTATAGTCCAAGTTTTATTTTCTACAAATTTTCCATCCATTATATCTACATGTATAAAGTCTGCTTTTGTATTATCCAGTTTTTTTACTATATCTTGTGGTTTTATACTACTTGATAGTATTGAAACGCTTACTTTCATATTTTGTTTCCTCCATAAATTTTAAATAATTATCATATCTCCATCTTGGTATCTTTCCTGTTTCAACTAACTTTATTATTTCACATCCATCTTCTTTTACATGAGTGCATGTTCTATATTTACATGGTTTACTAAAGTCAGGATAGTACTTCTTTATTTCTTTTGATGGAATATTTATTTCAAGTGAACTAAATCCAGGTGTATCCGCGATTAGTCCATCATTTACTTCTAAGAGTTCTACTAATCTTGTAGTATGTTTACCTCTTCCTAAAGATAGAGATACTTCTCCAGTCTTTAGTTTTAATGAAGCATCAATTCTATTTAATAAAGAAGATTTTCCACTACCAGTTTGTCCACAAAGAGCTACTGTTGAATTTTTAAATTCTTTCTTTATTTTAGTTATACTTGTATTAATATATACTTTTATACCTAGTCTTCTATAGTAATTCACATATTTTCTTACTTCTGCTTTTTCTTTTATAGTAATCATATCTGTCTTTGTTATTATGATTATTGGTTCTATATTATTATAGTTTGCGATTAGTAAGAATTTATCTATTAGATAATCTGAAAAAACTGGAATAGATGTACTCATTACAATTAGAAGTTTATCTATATTTGCAATAAGTGGTCTTTCCAGATAGTTTTTTCTTGGTTCGACTTTTTCTATTGTTTTATTAGTTACATCTACAATTACATTATCACCTACAACTGGGGAAACTTTTTGATTACGTAGTTTCCCTCTAGTTCTAGTGTCTATTATAGTGTTATTTTCTAATAATACTCTATGTATAAATTTATTAATACATATTATTTTACCTTTCATATTATTCCCCTGTTTCAACGTCTGGGTCAGGTTCAGGTTCTACTACTTCTGGAGCTTTAGCTATTGTTATAACTAATGTTGCTCCTGGAGTTACTACTGAAGACGCTGCCCTACTTTGTCTTATTATTGTTCCTTCTGCTACTGTAGTACTTTCTTGATATTTATATTCTAGTTTTAATTCGTGTTTAGTTGCAAATTCTTCTATTTGTTCAATTGTGTAACCACTAGTAAAGTCAGGATATTTATATTCTACTTTTGGTATATATATTTTAATTTGACTACCAAGTTTGCTTGATTCTCCTGCTGCTGGTTCTGTTCTTAGAACTGTTTCTTCTTTTACTTTTTTGTCTTCACTTACTATTTCTTCTTCGATAGTTACATTACATTCACATTGTGCTTCGATTTTACCTTTTGCTTCTAGGTAATTCTTTCCAGTGAAGTCTTCTACTATGTATGCAGCTGCACCTGAAGAAATATAAATTATTACTTTAGTACCGGTTTTTCTTTTAGAACCTATTTCTGGACTAGTTTTAACAACTTTTCCTTTTTCTATTGTATCACTTGATTCATATTTATATTCAGTATCTACATCAAATCCTAAGTCTGTAAGTTCATTTGCTGCATCTACTGGTTCTTTATTAGATACATCTGGTATAGTGACATTTTTTACTTTTGTTTTTTCAAAGTAAATAGTCATACCTATTGTAACTGTTAGAACTAGTGCTGTAAAGATACTAGCTACTATTATTAAAGTTTTATTACCTTTTTTCTTTTCATCTAAGAAGTCTTCTTCATCTTCTATTTCTTTTGTTTTTTTCTTCTTAGGTGTTTCTTTCTTTAATGGTTCTAGTTCTTTATCAAGTACTTTTGTTTCTTCTAAGTCGTTTTCTGGATATGGATAAACATATCTTTTTTCATTTTGTCTTGATTCATCTAATGCTGTTTTTAAGTCTTCATGCATAGCTCTTGCATCTGTATATCTATTCTTTGGATTCTTAGCTGTTGCTTTAATAATAACATTTTCTATTGATTGAGGAATACTACTATTAAATTTTCTTACACTAGGTAGTGGTTCTTTTAGATGTTTTAAAGCTATTTCTACAGCATTATCTCCTTTATATGGAACTAGGCCAGTTAGAAGTTCATACATCATTATTCCCATTGAATAAATATCACTTCTTATGGTTGAACCTTTTCCATTTGCTTGTTCTGGTGGTAGATAATGTACTGTTCCCATAACTGAATTTGTTTGTGTTAGTTGTGTTGAGTTTAGAGCTGTTGCTACTCCAAAGTCAGTTATTTTTATCATACCATTTGAAAGTATCATTATATTTTGAGGTTTTATATCTCTATGAATAATATAAGCATCATGTGCATGTGCCATACCATCTGTTACTTGTAGCATAATATCAACTACTTCTGTAACTGATAAATGTCCTCTTTTCTTTAATACTTGTTTTAGTGTCATACCATCTACGTATTCCATTACTATATAATATTGTCCGTCGTCTTCTCCAACATCATACATTTCTACTATATTTGGATGGCTTAAACTTGATGCAGAAAGTGCCTCTCTTTGAAATCTACGTACGAATTTTTCATCGTTTGCTAAATCTCCTCTTAGTACTTTGACAGCTACATTTCTATCAAGTATAGTGTCATGAGCTAAATATACATTTGCCATTCCACCTTCACCAAGTGTTTTAATGATTTGATATCTATCGTTAATTTTAGAACCTTTGACTATCACACTATTCACCACTCATTCTTGCATAAGCAATTGTAATATTATCATTTCCCCCACGAGTATTAGCTTTCATAATTAATTTATCTACTTGCTCCTCTATATCTAATTCATTATCATTTAATACTTTTTCCATTTGATCTACTGTTAACATATTAGTAAGTCCATCACTACATAAGAAAATACCATCTACCGTACGTTCTACATCAAAAATATCCATTTCTATAGTTTCTGCTGCACCTAATGCTTTCATAAGTACATTCTTTTGTGGATGATTTTTTGCTGCGCTTTCAGTAAGTTCTCCGTTTTCTAGTAGGATGTTTACTAGTGTATGATCTTTGGTAACTTTATAAAGTTTACCTTTTTTAAATACAAAGCCACTTGAATCTCCTACATTTCCAAATAATAGGAAATCTTTTGTAAGTATTGAACAAACACACGTTGTTCCAAGTCCACTAGCATCTATATGTTCTTCAGAATATTTAAGTATTTTAATATTTACTTCATCTATTATTTCTTTTAACCAAATTACTGCTTCTTCTTTAGTACCAATACTTGATAGTTCAGCAAATCTTTTGCCAAGTTCAGTTACAACTAAAGAACTTGCAACTTCTCCAGCTTTATGTCCACCCATTCCATCAGCTACTACTAATAA
The DNA here is from genome assembly GCA_004560915.1 of bacterium. The sequence continues at coordinate 5,133 of SFTR01000016.1, forward strand.
ATACTCATCACTCATATTTTTAATTATTGTTACAGAGTCTTCATTATGGCTTCTTACTTTTCCTGGGTCTGTTTGATAACAAGTCTTCATTTTTCACCTTCTTTTTTTAATGTAAATTATCTATAGTTGTGAAATATTATTTACCATTTATTGTCTTTATATAATTGATAAATTTCTACTCGTTTCTTTTATTATCGTTATATTTACATTATTTGATTTAAGTATATCATAATTTTTTTTCGTTTTAAAGATATTACTGCTTTACATTGTAAAATTAGTTTACTATTAAAACCATTTTTGTGCCGCTTTTTTTGCTCTTTCAGCACCTTTTAAATATTCTTTCCATGTTTGTCTACTGCTTCCACCAAAGCATGTTTCTGATCTATCGATTCTTGCATTTTCTGTAATTCTTCTTAGTTCTATTTGATTTTTAATTTGATTTGCATCACTTGCAATATGTTTTATTTCTTTAAACATTTTTGTTCCTTTCTTATATATTATTATTTTCATGACTTGCTTTTAATTGTCCACATGCGCCTTTAATACCTTTACCCATTTCTCTTCTCATTTGAACATTAATTTTATGTTTTACTAGTTCATCATAAAACGCATTAATTCTTTCTTTAGAACTTCTTTTAAAATTACTACTTGTACTGTTATATGGTATTAAATTTACATAAACAAGTTTTCCTTTTAAAAGATTAGCTAATTCTTTTGCATCCTCTATACTATCGTTAATTCCTTCTAATAAAATATATTCCATTGTTACTTTTCTATTAGTCTTAGAAATGTAGTAATCCACTGCAGACATTAATTCATCCATTTTATAGGCTTTACTAATAGGCATTAGAGTTTCTCTGATTCTTTGATTTGGTGCATGAAGGCTTATTGCTAAATTCACTTGTGTATCTAAGTCTGCAAATTCTTTTATTTTTGGTACTATTCCACAGGTACTAACTGTAATTCTTCTAGAACCTAAATCAATTCCCTTTGGACAATTTAATATCTTGATAGCTTTTACTAAATTTATAAAGTTATCGAATGGTTCACCTATTCCCATTACAACTATATTATCAACTTTGATATTTTCTAGCTTTTCTATAGTTAAAACTTCTAATATAATTTCAGCTGTAGTTAAGTTTCTTACTTTTTTTAGTTTACCACTCTCACAAAAAGCACAGGCCATGTTGCATCCGATTTGTGTGCTAATGCATATACTATTTCCATAGTTGTGTTTCATTAGTACTACTTCAATACTAGAATCTTTTACTTCAAGTAGATATTTGTTAGTATCTTCGCTTTTTAACTCATCTAATACTTTTAAATATTTTATCTCAAAGTTATTATTTAAGAATGTTTTTAACTCTTTACTTATATTAGTTATTTCATCAAATGAACTAACTCTTTTTTTATATATTCCTTCAAATACTTGAGTTGCATTATATTTTTTAAAACCATTTTCTACTAAGTAATTTTCAAGTTCTTCTAAAGTAAAATCATATATACTCATTTTCTTCACCTCTTAAATTATAACATATTTTTATATTAAAACCATATTCTTATGAATATGGTTGTTTTTAGTATCCTAGTTTTTTTACTAATGATTTTATTTCATCTTTATCTTCTACGTTAGCACTTATATAAAGAAGTGTGTTATCTATTCTAGAAGTGTACATATACATAAGACTAGTAGTAAGTTCATACGATTCATGGTTTCCTATTTTTATTGAGTTTTCTATTGTTTTACCATCTTTGCTTGCTTCGAATGTAGATTTTTCATCTTGGAATAATGCTTCTGCTTTAGAAGTATTTTCTAGAATATAGAAGTCTATAGTATATGCTCCATTTGTTACATATACTCCTCTTTGTAGGCCATCAATAACTGTGTCTATTTGACCTTCATGATATTCACCAACTGTATATTTGTTAGTATCAAATGATGATGTGAATTCTTCTATAGTTATTGCTTTCTTAAAACATCCTGTCAACAATAACAACGAACTCATTAATACTAATACTAAAAATACTTTCTTTTTCATATATTCTCCTATTCTTAAGAAGATTTTATCATTATTTTTATATATTGCCAACAAAGTTATATAGTTTTTTACATAAAGGATAGTTTCTCGTCCCCTCATGAATTTCAAGTTCTTCTAAATTTTCATAAATATTTAATACTCTAAATCCATTTTTTCTTAGTATTTCACTATCAAACTCTTTAAAGGCTGGACATGGCAGTATAGTTCCATCATATTTAATAACTAGTTTGCTTAGACCTGCTGTACATTTATGAGAATTGCTGCTATCAAGAGGTATTCCTATTCTAATTTTACCATTGAATCTTTCATTTGCTTCCTTAACTATCTTTCTAAATTCTTCATACTCTTCTTTGCTCATCTTAAGTTTAGATTCATTAACTTTTCCTCTTCCTTGAGGTACAAAATTTAATAAACTTAGATTTTTAACTTCAGCTATATTTAGTAATTCTACTATATCAACTAAAGATTTATAGTTATATTTCATAGGTACAAAGTGTATATCCGTATCTAAACCTACTTGGCAAGCTCTTATTATTGACGTTGATACTTCACAAAAATTATCTTTACCCATCAATAAATTGTATTCTTCTCTATTTGATCCTTGATAATCAAATACTATTTTATCTAAGCCTAAGTTTTTCAATGCTTCTAATTCGTTCTTTGATATACTTGTATATTCTCTTTTATATATCATTTCATATATTTTTTGTAATTTTCTTTTAATATTTTCTTTATCTTCTTCACTTGGATCAAATCCTTTTATATCACTTTCAATCATTAAGTTTAATTCTTCTTCCGTTAATTTATGTGCACATTTAACACCGCTTGTAAATAAAACTACTCTAATACCTTTGCTTTTAGCATATTCTATCATTTTGAATAAATCAGGATTTAGAAATGGTTCTCCACCTGAAAATGATAATTCTTCCACTCCACCTTTTGATAATATATAATCTAAAGTCTTTTTAAATGTATCAAACCTTATAATTGTTACTTTATTTATACTTGCTAGTGATGAACAAAATATACATTCATTAGGACATTTTTGAATTATTTCAAAACATAAATCTTTAATCATCTATTGCTCCTTGGTTGTATTATAACAATTTTTATAAAAAAGAAAAAGTACCAAAGTACTTATTCTAATATTGCTTTTATTCTTCTTACTCCTGCTGAAGATGCTTCTTCTTTTACTATTTTGAAGTGTCCAAGTTCATTTGTATTCTTAACATGTGGACCTCCACAAAGCTCTTTAGAAATATTGTCTCCAATTGTATAAACTGTAACGATATCAGGATATTTTTCTATAAACATACATTCTGCTCCTGATTTAATAGCATCTTCCTTACTCATTTCTTCAACTGTTACTGGTAAGCCTTCTTTGATCCATTCATTTACTAAGTCTTCTATTTTTTGTTTTTCTTCGTCACTTAGTTTATGATCACAACTAAAGTCAAATCTCATTCTTTCATCAGTAATATTACTTCCTTTTTGATGAACGTCTTTGTTTACAACTACTTTTAATGCTGCGTTAAGTAAGTGTGTTGCTGTATGATATTTAGTTTCTATTTCATTGTTACCGCTAAGTCCACCTTTAAATTGTCCGGCAGATGCAGTTCTTGATAGTTCTTGATGAGCTTTAAATTTCTCTTTGAATCCTTCTTCATCAACGTTAATATTTCTTTCATTAGCTAGTTCAATAGTTAATTCAATTGGGAATCCATATGTATCATATAGTCTAAATGCTGTAGTTGCATCTATATCTTTATTATCTTTAGTTACTTTTTCAAATTCTCTTAAACCTTTTTCAAGAGTTCTATTGAATTTTTCTTTTTCATTTTTAAGTACTTCTAATATAGTATTTTTATTATCTTTTAATTCATTATAATATTTTTCATATTTAGAAATGATAAGCTTAGCAATTTCTTGTTCCCAATTACTAGAAATATCTATCCCTAGTTTTTTAGCATGTCTAATAGCACGTCTAATTAATCTTCTTAAGATGTATCCTTGACCTACATTACTTGGTTTTACTCCAGCATAATCAGCACTTATAAATACACTTGTTCTTAAGTGATCAGCTATTATTCTCATACTTTGTTCATTACCTTCGTATGGCAAATTGCTAATTTTAGATATAAGTTCTATTACATCTTTAAATATGCTTGATAGATAGTTATCGTTTACTCCTTCTAGGATTGCAGTTACTCTTTCTACTCCCATACCAGTATCTACGTTCTTTTTAGGTAGTTCTGTTATAGTGCCATCTACTCCTTTATTATATTGCATAAATACGTCATTCCAGATTTCTACCCATCTTTCATCTTCTGTATCAAATACTTCTGGAATTGGATCATTACTTCTCCAGTAGAACATTTCTGAGTCTGGTCCACAAGGTCCTGATTCACCAGCTATCCAGAAGTTATCATCTACAGTTTTAGCAATTCTTTCTTTTTTGATACCTAAACTTAACCATTTATTATATGATGTCTCATCAAATGGAATATTACCACTTCCTGCATAAACTGTTACAGCTAATCTTTCAACTGGAATATTTAATACCTTTGTTAAGAATTCAAAACTCCATTCGATAGCTTCATCTTTGAAATAGTCTCCAAGTGACCAATTACCTAACATTTCGAAGAATGTGTGATGATATGTGTCTCCAATATTATCTAAATCGTTTGTTCTAATACACTTTTGGTAGTCGCAAAGTCTAGTACCATATGGATGAGTTTGTCCCATAAGATATGGTATTAATGGTTGCATACCTGCTGTGTTAAATAAAACACTTGGATCATTTTCTGGTACTACTGGAGCACTAGGTATTTGTTTGTGTCCTTTACTTACAAAAAAATCAATGTACAAATCTTTAATATTCATAATTTCCTCCTTAAAATAAAAAGAATGGTACACAAGGAGTCATATAGACGGTACCATCCTTTAATTAACTTAATTAATGTAACGTATTTCCACGTGAGCTATTAACTCATAAGTGAAAGTAGCTTCAAATATAGTACTTATTAGTTTACACCAAACACTAACTCTCTATAAAGTATTTTTATTCTACTCGTCTTTCAATGTATAAGATTTTATCAAAATATTTAGTAAAATTCAAGTATTATGGTAAATAAAAACTGAAAAGTTAATTTTCAGTTATATTTTTATTTTATTGAGCTGGTGTTGTTGGTGCACTTGGTGTTTCTGGAGCTGCTGGTACTTCTGGTGCAGTAGCAACTGGAGCTTCTGGAACAGTTGGTGCCATCTCAGGAGCAGGTTCACTAACAACAACTTCTGGAGTTGTTGGTGCAACTTCAGGTGCAACTTCTGGTGCTGCCATTTCAGGTGCAGGTTCTGCTTCTACCTCTGGTGCACTTTCAGTTTGAACTGGAGCACTCATTTCAGGTGCTGCTTCTTCTTTATCTTCTATAACTAAAGTTGGTCCTTCTGTAATAGCTGGATCTTCTGCAGTTGTTTCTACTGATGCTGGTGCTTGCATTTCTGGTGTTCCAAAAATACTTCCTTCTTCTTCAGCGCCGGCAATATTTACTTCATTACTAGTTGCTTCAACATTGTTTAGTGAAGGTTCTTCAATAACTAGTCCTTGTTCTTCTGCAGGAGTAGTTGTTGCTGCTGGTGCTGGAGCTGCTGGCTCAGTACTAGCATTTGCAGTTGTAGGTGCTACTGTTGTTGCTGCTTGAGCTTGAGCATCTGCATTTGGTACAGGCACAACTTCCTCATTTTTCTTTTTCTTCTTTCCATCTACTATAAATCCAATTAACGCAAACAATAAAAGTACTGCTGCTAACATAAACCATTTATAATTATCTGCTAAAAAGCTAAGTATATTATCCATAGGTTCCTCCTTATTCTTATCAATATTATTCTAACATTATTAAAATAATATTTCAACATTTTTTATTAAATTATATTCTTACTAATAAAAATTATTCTATTTTTAATGTTTGACCTTTAGGTTGAATATGAATCCATGTGTTACCATCATTAACAACTAATTCAGTTCCATCCATTAAAGTATATTTAGTTTTTTCATCTCTACTTGCTTTACTCCATTTAATTTTAATTGCTTCTCCATTAGAAATATAGTATCCTTCTCCACTACCTACATTATCTAAATCTTGTCTTCCTTTTTTATCTCCTAAAGAAGTGTTCTTTACTTGATAAGTTATTATGTTTTTAACAGTATATTGTTTTTTAGTAACTAGGTCAGTATGTGCTTGTCCTCCCATAAACATTTTATAATTCATGTTTTCTTTATCGTACTCATATGAAGTTGTTTGATAATTTGAGTATTTAATAGTTACTTTATTAGCTGTCTTTAGTGTTTCATCTTTAGAATGGTCTACTTTAATAGGACTATACTTTAATAATTGTGTTTCTGTTGTTGTCTTATATTTTTTTGATTTTACTACTTCATTTATTCTACTCATTGATGTAAATGCTGTATGTTCCCATGCTCTTTTTAATGTCTTATCTCTAAAGAATCCTTTAGCATCATACATACCATTAACATTATTTATACCTAGAGATGCTAAATCTGATTTTGCTTGGGGTGATTGTCCATAATGAACAAATATAGCATCATTTTCCATAACATAATCTAAGAAATAATGTCTTGCACTTCTAACAGAACCAATCTTATCAGTATTTTGGTCCTTAAATAATGCAACTAATCTTGTGATACCGCCTTCTGCGATAAGTTCATATCCTAAATATGCATCTTGAAGTCCTGCATGTGGCCAAGCCGCATGATTATTATTAATAGAAACTGCGATTGGTCTAGATTTACTGGATTCATCAATAATCTTAACTTTTGGTTTTTCAACATAAATTGTACCTATACTAATACTAATCTTTGAAATCATTTTTTCAATTCTTTCATTTAGGTTAAAGTAGTATGCAACTCCTCCGACTATTAAAGTTAATACAATAAAAATAATAATACTTCTTAAAAATCTTTTCATACTCATTCTCCAATTTAATTATATCACGTATATTTTTAATTATTATATTTTCTTATATATATTTACAATTTTTGTATAAATAAAAATGTCTACTGATAGACATTTTATATTAATTGATACGTTCTAACATTTTAGATTTTGCTTCTACTGGGTTAGCTTTTCCTTTTGATTTTTTCATTACTTGTCCAACTAAATAATCTAGCATATTAGTTCTACCATTGTGGTAGTCTTCTATAGCTTTTTGGTTTTCACTTATTACTTCATTAACTAATGATTCAATAAGACTAGAATCTTCTATAACTTCCATGTCATATTTTTTTACTATTTCTTTTGGAGTTAATTTTTCTTCTAACATTTTAGTAAATACTTTTTTAGCTTGATCTGATGATATTTTTTTATCATTTACAAGTGTTACTAGTTCTACTATCATATTTGGTCTTATGAATAAATCATCTATAGTGTTTTCTTCACTCTTATTTAGTTCTCCAAGTATTCTAGTTGTAATCCAGTTACATGCACTTTTTGGATCACATTTAAGACTAACACACTCTTCAAAGTAATCAGATATTTTTTTATCTTTAGTAAGTACTCCTGCATCATAATCAGAAAGTCCATATTCTTTAATATATTTTTCTTTTCTTTCATGAGCTAGTACTGGTATTTTACTTCTTATTTCATCAAGTAACTCTTTAGTAATTCTAAATTTTGGAATGTTTGGTTCTGTGAAATATTTATAGTCGATTGCATCAGCTTTACTTCTCATGTGAATAGTTGTTCCTGATTCGCTTGTTTCTTGAACTACTTCATCATAGCGTCCAGCATCTTTTAATTCACTTTGTCTTTTAATTTCATAGTTAATAGTTTTTCTAATAGCATCGAAGCTATTTACATTTTTAACTTCTACTTTAGTACCAAATTCAGTTGCATCTTCATCCATAATTGATACGTTAACATCAGCTCTTATTTGTCCTTTTTTAGTGTCACATTCTGAAATATCTGTATATTCATAAATACTTTTAATGTGTTCTAAGAAAGTTAGTGCTTCATCTGCTGAATGAAGGCATGGCTCTGTTACTAATTCTAGAAGTGGTACACCTGCTCTATTATAATCTATAGTTGAAGTATTATAGTAATGATCAAGTGATGCTGCGTCTTCTTCTAAATGTATATCATGAATTAGTACTTCTTTTTTAGTACCATTTACATCTATTTCTATTTTTCCGTCTACACCTACTGGATTAAAGAATTGAGTTAATTGATATCCTTTTGGTAGGTCTGGATAATAGTAATTCTTTCTATCAAATTCCATAAACTCTGGTTGTTTACAATTAAGTATCATTGACATCATTAATGCTTTTTTAACACATGTTTTGTTTACTACTGGTAGTGTTCCTGGAAAAGCCATGTCTAGTGGAGCTACATTTTCATTAGCTACTTTTGAGAAACTATTTTTTGCATTAGAGAATACTTTTGTATTAGATTTCATTTCACAGTGAAACTCTAAACCTATTACTGCTTTATATGCCATTATAGTACCTCCTTTGCTATTTGATTTTTATATTCCATTTTACTTTCTAAAGCATAAGCAATATTTAGAACATTTATATCATCTTTTACTTTTCCAGTTATGTTTACTCCTACTGGTAAGTTGCTTACAAATCCATTTGGTATAGTAATTGATGGGAAACCACCGAAGTTACCTATTTGTAAGTGGTCTTCTAAGATATTATTTGAACTTGATAATGCATTTTTACTACCTTCTATAAATTTAGCAGGTCCACTTCCAACTGGAAGAATAAGTCCATCATAAGTTTCAAATAATTCATTCATCTTGTCTACTATCATTCTTCTTACTCTTTTAGCATTTATGAAATATTTTTCTTGATTTTCTTTTTGTAGTACGTATGAACCAATTACAAATCTTCTTTTAATAAATGGTGAGAATCCTTTAGTTCTGTGATCTTTCATTATAGCAGCAGGACTATCTCCTTCACCTCTTGGTCCAAAACTAATACCTGTTAAGTTTGACATATTACTTGTTGCTTCTGCACAAGATATAACTACATATACACTTGGTACTGCATCTAAAAGAGCTTTATCTATTGATACTCCGTCAACAGTCATACCTAAAGACTTGCAAAGTTCAACTGTTTTATTAAAGTTTTCTAAGTGACTCTTTAATTCTTCACTTGGATTTTCATAATTACTTAAGTCTACGATTTCTTTGATGTAGAATAATTTTTTACCTTTAACATCTTTATTTAAATTCTTATAAAGTTCAATATTGCTTGAATCCCAAGATGTCATATCTTTAGGATCTATCCCTTTCATAGCATCTACTGCGATAGCTGCATCTTCTACGCTTCTTGAAAGGACTCCTACTGTATCAAGTGAACATGCAAATGGGAAAAGTCCATATCTTGAGATCATTCCATATGTTGGTTTGTATCCTACTATTCCGCAGTATGCTGCTGGTTTACGAATTGAGTCTCCTGTATCACTACCTAATGCGAATGGATAACAGCCACTTGCTACTGACGCTGCACTTCCTGCTGAAGATCCTGCTGTCATTCTAGCTAAACTCCATGGATTATGTACTACACCAGTATGTCCTGTTGTACCAGTTCCTCCCATACCAAGTTCATCTAATACAGTCTTTGTTACACCTACTGCACCTTTTTTCTTTAAATTAGCAACAGCAGTTGCATCAAAGAATGGAACATAATCTTTTAAAGTATTAGAACTTCCTGTTGATAGAATATCTTTTGTAGAAAAGTTATCTTTAATACCATACGGAATACCACTAACTAGTTCATCTGTTACTTCACTTTCTTTCACATCATCTATAATAGTAACAAATGCATTAGTTTTATCTTGAATACTATGACATTTCTCTAATGATTCGTCTATAAGTTCCTTTGAAGTAATTTTCTTATTTAGTAAATCTTCATGTAATTCTTTTATACTTTTAGTTATCATTATCCCACCACCTTTGGTACTTCTACTTCTCTGCCTTCATATTGATCACAGTTTCTTAGAAGTTCTTCGATTGGAATTATTTCTCCTTCGTCATCATCATCTCTTAAATCTTCTAAAATCATTTCAAATGGATAACTAAGTGGTTCAGTATCTTTAATGTTTGGTATTTTATTTATTAAATCCATATTCTTTTCTATTTCATCAAATTCTTCTTGTATATTAGTTCTTTCTTCTTCAGTTAAACCAATAAGTAATTTATCTGCGTAGTCATCTATCATTTCTTTTGTGAAATTACTCATATTATTCCTCCTTTATTTTAATACCTAATTCTTCTAATTGTTTTGGTTCTAAATTACTAGGACTTCCCATCATTAAGTCTTGACCACTTGTACTTGCTGGGAATGCTTGTACTTCTCTTAAGTTAGTTTCATCTTTAATAATCATTAGTATTCTATCTATTCCAAGTGCCATTCCTCCATGAGGTGGACAACCATATTTAAATGCAGTGAATAAACTATTGAAACGTTTTTCAACTTCTTCTTTAGTGTATCCTACTACTTCAAACCCTTTTACTAATAAATCTAAATTACTATTTCTAATAGCTCCGCTAGCCATTTCATTACCATTACAAACGAAGTCATATTGATAAGCTAAAACTTTATCAACATTATCTTTATTATACTCTTTAAATTCTTTATGAGGAAGACTAAATGGGTTATGACAAAACTCATATTTTCTAGTTTTATCATCATATTCAAACATTGGGAAGTCATTAATAATACATAATTCTATTTTATTTTTATCTATTAAATCTAATTTTCTTCCTAGTTCTATTCTTATAAGTCCTGCGAACTTTTGAGCTACTTTTAGTACTTTATTAGCTATAAAGAATACTACATCATTTTCTTTCATATCTAAGTATTTTATTAAGTCTTCTCTTTCAGTATCTGTTAAGAATTTATCTATTGGACCTTTAAAAGTATGTTCTTTTGTTAGTGTTAAGTAACCTATCCCTGGCATACCTATACTACTAGCATAATCAACTACTTCGTTAAACCATGAGTTTGATTTATCTCCAATACCATCTACTACTATAGCTTTTATTGTTGAATTTTTAAATGGTCCAAATGTAGTATTTTTTAGAATATCACTTATATCTTTAATAATAAGTGGGTTTCTTAAGTCTGGTTTATCTGTACCATACATTTCCATTGAATCTATATAACTAATTCTTTTAAATGGTTTTGGTGAAACATTCTTTTTACTATATTTTTTAAATACATCATAGAATAGTGTTTCTCCTAATTCTAGTACTTCTTCTTCCTCTATGTAACTCATTTCTAAATCTAGTTGGTAGAATTCAAGTGTTCTATCGCTTCTTGCATCTTCATCTCTAAAACATGGAGCTACTTGAAAATATTTATCTAATCCACCAACCATTAATAATTCTTTATATATTTGTGGAGCTTGAGGAAGAGCATAGAATTTACCTTTGAAGTTTCTACTTGGTACTACAAAGTCTCTTGCTCCCTCTGGACTAGATGCTGTTAGTATTGGTGTTTGTACTTCTGTAAAACCTAAATCATACATTTTATTTCTTAGATAATGTAGTATTTCACTTCTAAGTAATATGTTATCTTTTACTTTGTCATTTCTCATATCTAAGTATCTATATTTAAGTCTTATGTCTTCACTTACGCTTTTACTTTCTCTTATATCAAATGGGAGTTCATGAAGTGACTCACCAAGTACATCTAACTTACTTACTAATAGTTCTACTTCTCCACTTTTTAATTTTTCATTTATTGTATCAACACTTCTTTTTCTAAGTGTTCCTTCTAATCTTATAACTGATTCTTTAGCTAGTCCTTTGAACATAGAGTCATCGTTTGATACAGTTTGCAATACTCCACTTGTATCTCTTAAGTCTAAAAATAATACTCCTCCGTGATCTCTTATGTTTTGAACCCAGCCACTAACTACTATAGTTTTTCCTGTCATATCGTTTGTTATGTCACTAATCATAATAGAACGATATTTATTTGTTTTCATTATTCCTCCTTCTAGTAGTCGCAGTTATTAGGTGTTCTTGGATATGGAATTACATCTCTTATGTTTTCAATACCTGTTAAGTACATAATAAGTCTTTCAAATCCAAGACCAAATCCTGAGTGATAACATCCTCCAAATCTTCTTAAATTAGTATACCATTCTAAGTTTTCTCTTGGTATATTCATTTCTTTCATTCTATTAATTAATTTATCGTAGTCATCTTCTCTTTGACTTCCACCCATTAGTTCACCAGAACCTGGTACTTCTAAGTCAACTGCTGCTACTGTTTCATTATCATCATTTAATTTCATATAGAATGCTTTAATGTCTTTTGGCCAATTAGTAATAAATACTGGTCCATTAAAGTATTCTGTTATATATTTTTCATGTTCTTTAGCGATATCTTCGCCATATTCTGGTTTGAATTCAAAGTCAACTTTTGCTTCTTTTAATAAAGTAATTGCTTCTTTATGAGTAATACGTACAAATTTACTATTTAATACTTTAGTAAGTTTTTCTTTTAATCCTTTCTCTACAAATTTATCGAAGAAGTCTATTTCTAAAGGACATTTGTCCATAACATATTTAACTATGAATTTTAGCATTTCTTCTTCAATATCCATTATTCCATTTAGGTCACAGAATGCTACTTCTGGTTCAATCATCCAAAATTCATTAGCATGTGTTTTAGTATTTGAGTTTTCTGTTCTCATTGTTGGACCAAATGTATATATCTTTTTGTACGCTAAAGCGAAAGTTTCTCCATGAAGTTGACCAGAACCTGTTATATATGTTTGTTTACCAAACAAATCTTTCTTAAAATCAACTTTTTTATCTTCCCCTAAAGGAAGATTATTCATATCAAGAGTAGTTATTTTGAACATTTGTCCTGATCCTTCACAATCTGCCCCTGTTATGATTGGACTATGAAAATATACATAGTTATTGCTTTGAAAGTATTCATGTATTGCTTGAGCAGCTACACTTCTTACTCTAAATACTGCATTGAATAAGTTTGTTCTTGGTCTTAAGTAAGCTACTTCTCTTAAGAATTCTCTTGTGTGTCTTTTTGGTTGAATTGGATAGTCTTCAGGTGAATCTCCTAGTACTTCAATACTTTTAACTTTCATTTCATGACTTTGACCACTACCTTCAGATTTAACAATAGTACCATTTACTCTTATAGCACTTCCTACTCTAATTTTACTAATACTATCAAAGTCTTTTAATTCTTTTTCATATACTAATTGTAAACTTTGAAAATAAGTTCCATCATTAAAATCAATGAATCCAAAGTTTGATTGATTTCTATTATTACGAACCCATCCTTCTAAAGTAACATCTTTGTTTTCATATTTTATGATGTCTTTAAATAAATCTTTAACGTCCATATATTTTCACTTTCCTTTCTTCAAAAAAAGAGAGATAGTACAAGGAGTCTATAAATAGACGGTACCATCCCTCTTATTAACTTTATTTTTCTAACGGATTAACCGAGAACACTTACTATGACTTCAATGTTCCACTCAGTGGTGTTATTCATATATATAGTTTATTAGTTTACACCAACCACTAACTCTCTTTAAAACATCTATATATTACTTCTCCACTTCAAAGATTTATGGGTCAATTATACTACTCATTTTTTCGTTTGTCAAACATTTGAAAAGAAGTAACTAGTACTTCTTATTGACATCCATATAATTTTAATATTCCCAATATTAATAACATAAAACTCATAATATTTATAAATAAAGATGTGAATGCAAACATTATCTTAAAGAACTTATCGTTTTTTGACTTGAATGCTGCTACAAAATATATGATTGTTACTACATAAGTTGTTATTCCTAGCGGCCACGTCATATCACTTGAAAAATTATCTAATCCCGCAAGAGAAAGTGCAACACAATCTTCACCATACACTGGTGCTAGTAAAAGAATTATGCAAATAAAATTAACAAACATTAATATTAATAAAGTATTTCTTACGATATTTTCAATATCATATGTTTTTAATCTCTTCATTAGTTTTTTCATAGCCTACCTCCTAATTAAACATTATCATATATTTATATTTATTTTGACCTTTTATTTAATTGTGTTTAATTACTTTCTAATCAAGCATTTGACATCTAAGTATAAAGCTTTCTCTACTCTTGTAACTATAGATAAAATATATAAATGTTAGCATGAATAAAATTATATTTATAATTAGAAGTACATAACCATCTTGTATTATTTGCCATGCATATATGTCTTGCATAGTACAGTTTTCAAATACAACATTAAATTTCTTTGATAGTGTTATACCACCAAATATAGTTATGAAATAATTAAGTAGATAGTTTATGATAGCGCTTATTAGTAGACATTTTTTATAACTTTTTATATTCTTTAATAAAATTAGACCTATGTTAATTATAGATAAAGTGTTAAAAATAATTATTAAAAAATAATAAATGTATGTCTTATAATTTGTATAGAATGAAAGCATGTTATCACCTATTTTACCTAATCCTATATCTATTAGAGGATTATAGTTAAAATTAGATAGTTTTAATGATATAAGTCCATAAATAATTAGAACTAGAAGTACTAGAAATATATATTTATATGACTTTAATAGTATTCTTTTAACATAGCTTTTATATTTATGATTTTCTAAATACTTCTTAATGTAGTCATCATTATATTCTAAGTGAAGTGAATATAATATTGGATATAAAATTACTAGTGGAAGTAAATAATATATTATTATTTTGTTTATACCAGTACTAAGTAAATAGCTATAATAATAAAAGAAACTGCCTTGTTTTATATTTTTATCTAATGCTTAACAGTAATATTTATCTTTTTCTGTTAGTTCATCTATATTATTACATATTTCACTATTAGATTCTACATTCATATTTAGATAATGTTTTACTTCTCTACTATTTTTAATACTTGAAGTACTTATTAGAATTAATAAGATTATTATTACAAAATAAATTATTATATTTTTCTTCATAGTCACCTCAAATAATTATTATAATTAACACTATTAATATGATTAATAAAGGTATAATCCATTTATGAATTAGTATTGAATCTCTTATCGCATGAAAGTGTGAACCAGAGTTATTATCCTCATATATTGTATCTATATCTATACATTTAAAATTTATTTTGTTTTTTGCGATGTTATAAAGAAAGTTCATTTCATATTCGTATCTGCTTCCACTAGTATTTAGACAAAGATCTTTATATTTTATATTTATTCCTCTTAGACCGGTTTGTGTGTCTTTTAGAGTTATACTAGTTTTTATTTTGAAAACAAATGATGAGATTTTATTACCAAATTTACTAGTGAATGGTACATTCTTTTTATTAAAGTTTCTTGTACCTAGTACGATATCATTATTTCGTAGTTCTTCTTGAATCCTTAAAACATCTTTTGGACTATGTTGAAGTTCTGCATCTACTGT
The DNA here is from genome assembly GCA_004560915.1 of bacterium. The sequence goes on from SFTR01000016.1 coordinate 20,658, forward strand.
TATGAATGCATCTGTATCTTTTAAACTTTTTATAGCTGTTTTTAAGGCTTCTCCTTTACCTTTGTTTATATCATGATAAATGATTTTTACATTAGAAAGTTCTTTATAAATCTTTTTTGCCTCTTCTGTACTTCCGTCATCAACTATTAAAATATCATTAAAATCTTTTTGAAGAAGACTTACAAGCTTTATTAACTTTTTAGTTGGATTGTATGATGGAATAATAATAGTTACTTTCATGTTAGTCTCCTAGTAACTCTTTTAGTTTTTGTTCAAGTTCTTCTTTTTTGAATGGTTTTGGTATGTAGTCAGTAAAACCTGTTTTTATATATTTATTCTTTGATGTAGATAAAGCATCTGCTGTTAGAGCTACTACTTTAGTATTAAAGTTCTTGTTAGATTTTAATTTCTTTAATGTATCTATTCCATTCATATCAGGCATCATTATATCCATAAGTATTAGGTCATAGTGTTCACCATTATTAATCTTATCTATGCATTCTATACCTCTTTCACAAGTATCTAGTTCTATATCATAAATATTTAATAATCTTTTAAGAATTCTATTATTAAGTCTATCATCATCTACTAGTAATATTCTTTTGTTAATAAACTTTGTTGTATTAGTTTGTTCTATAGTTTCAAGTTCATTTTTTAATCTTTGAGGTATTTTAATAGTGAATACACTACCACTTCCATAATAACTACATACTGTTATAGTTCCGCCTAATAGGCTTACTAAATCTTTTGTTATTAATAGTCCTAGTCCATCTCTATCAACATCACTATTTATCTCATTATCTATGTCACTACCATTAAATATCTTATTTAAGTCTTCTGATTTAATACCTATTCCAGTATCTTTTATTTCAATAATTAAATTACATATATCACTTACTATTTCACTATTTATAGTTAGAGATATACTACCTTTATCAGTATATTTAAATGAATTATCTAATACATTATTTATAATTTCTTTTATTTTAGTTTTGTCTCCAAATAAGTTTTGAGGTGTATTTTCAGAAATGGAATACTTAAATATTACATTTTCTTTATTATATTTTTTAATATTCATTTTGATTAGTTTTTCTACTGTTTCTTTAATACTATAATTCTTTTCTTTAAGATCATAGATTTTATTTTCAATCTTATTTATATCTATTACATTACCTACGATATCTAAAAGTGATGAAGATGAATCTACAATATCATTTATAGTATCTTTAAATTCAGGTGGTAAATTATAATTCTTTATTTCATCTATAGAAGATATAATTGAAGCAAGTGGTGTTCTTAGTTCATGACTTATATTACTTAAGAAATCCGTTTTATTCATATTAGCTTTTAGAGCTCTAAGTCTTAAATTATTAATTATTTCATATTCTTTTAAAGCTGGATTTTCTATAGTTAGAAATACTAAGTATGTTATAAATAAAAGTATAGTTGTTATTATATTAAGTTCATACTTTAATTCTAAAAATGTACATATAGATAATAGTATAAGTGCTACATATATATAATTACATTTAGTAAAAGATATTACATTTCTATTAAGTATGGTTCTTAAAAATAAAATACATAACATAGATGGAAGTAATACTTTAAAAATATTTATAGAGTTTCCACTTAGATATATAAAATTAGTCGTATCTATATTAAGTGGTAAAAGTATAATAGATAAAGAAGATACTAATGTAAGAAAAGCATATAAAATCATTATAGTTTTATTTAAAGTATCATCTTTTTTACTAATAAGAAATGTATAAACACTAAATATTGAGAACCAACATACTATAAATATTAAATATAGTTTAGTATATACTTCTAACATAACAGGTTTAAGTGTTAAAGTACTTAGAAAATTAATAATTAATTCTAAAATAAAACCTATAAGTAAACTAAGTGATAATATAAAGAATGTATTATTAGATAGTAAGTTATTTTTTTTCTTTATTTTAAAAACTAATATTAAAAGTAATGTAAACATTATACCTGTTATTATATATATTGTATTCATTTATTAGTTCTCCCTTGGTAAAGCTGGTGTAACAGTGTTTCTATCTTGACGTTTATTACATTTAATATCTTTGTAGTAATCAACATCTGATGCTTCTGTTTTATCTACTATAGTATAAGATTCTTTATTAAGTACTAAGTAATCTTCTTTTAATTCATATTCTCTATTTATTGAGTCATTACTTGATTCACACATACTATTATCATACTTCTTAGTTTCAGTACTTAGTTTATTATCTTTAATAGTATATGTTCCCTTCTCTAGTTCACATGAATATTCACAGTTGGCTATTACTACTACTCCATCTTTACTAAGAAAAATTTCTTTTTTAATAGACTCATTTTGATAAAGATAATATGAGTCTTCTTTCACTTCAAATTTTGGGGTATCATTTGTGTTATTTGGTTTATTTTCTTTTTTGCCACATCCTGTTAAAACTAATAGAATTATTAATATTAAACTTATATATTTTTTCATATCGTCACCTATTTTAATTATAACAAAAAGAATTCCAAAAAGGAATTCTATATTTTAAATTCTTCGAAGAAATCACTCATTGTTAGTTGACTCTTAGTTTCTTTCTTTTCTTTTTTAACTTCAGGAGTCTTTGTTTCTTCTTTTATTTCTTGTTTTTCTTCTGCCACATCTTTAATTTCTTCGTTATTTAATTTTATTTCTTTTAGTTTAGTAACTACGAATATGTCTTCTATATTCTTTTTAGTTATTGTGCTTCCAACACTTTGTTTATCCATTATATTTATATCACTTGATTTCATATAACCTATGTCTCCATCAAGTATACCAAATATTGTTTTTGAGTTTGTGTTGAATCCTTTGAATAAGTTATATGTTTTTGATTTAGGACTCTTTATGATAGATGAACCTTTTTTAGCTCTTGTTGTTTTTGGTATTTCATCTATTTTAACTCTTTTAGCAGTGTTTCTATCAGTGAACAATGTTACATATTCTTTAGAAGTGCTTACTACGAATGCACTAATTACTTCGTCTTTGCCACTTAAGTTAATAGATTTGACTCCACTTGTTCTAAGGCCTACTACTGGTATTTCACTAGTGTTATATTTTAATGCGTTGCCTTCTTTAGTTATAACAAGTGTTTCTTCACCATTGTTTTTATTTATAGATATTAACTCATCATTATCTTTTAGTTTGAACATTGTGATTGGTTTTGTATATCTTGATACTTCAAAATCTTTAAGAAGCATTCTTTTTACCATTCCAAGTTTAGTAAATGCTGTAATAATTGTATCATCGAATTTAGCTACTCCGATAGATTTAACTACCTTTTCTCCATCACTAACTTTAATATAATTTGATATATGAGTACCTATATCTTTATATTTTGCTTCTTGTATTTCTCTTACTGGTAAGAATAAATAATTACCTAAGTTTGTGAATAATAATACAGTATCTATATTATTAATCTTATAGAAGCCTTCAATATAATCATTTTCTCTTACTCCTGGATATTCATTGTTAGTCATATTATATGATTTTAATGATACTTTCTTAACATATCCATTATTAGAGATACATACTATAAAGTCTTCTTTACTAATCATATCTAGTGTATCTATTTTGATTTCACTTACTTCATCTTTAATAGTTGTACGTCTTGGATCAGCAAATTCTTTCTTAATACTTCTTAGTTTATCTTTGATAACGCCCATTAATTTTTCTTCACTAGCAAGTATTTCTCTAAAGTAAGCTATTTCTTTTGTAAGAGCATCAAATTCATTTTTTAGTTCTGTTACATCAGTGTTAGTTAATTTATATAGTTGCATCATTACGATAGCTTCTGCTTGTGCTTTAGTGAATTCATATTCATGCATTAAGTTTTCTATAGCATCACTTTTGTTTTTACTTTTACGAATAGTTTTAATTACTTCATCTAGTATATCTAGTGCTTTTATGAAGCCTTCGATAATATGTATTTTCTTTAAATCTACATCTAGATCAAATTTAGTTCTTTTAGTTACTACTTCTTTATTGTGAACTATGAATGCATCTAACATTTCTAGGATACCTAGTGTTTTTGGTGTTCTATTAACGATAGCAACCATATTAAATGCATAGTTTGTTTGTAAGTCAGTATTTTTAAGTAAGTAGTTTATTATTAAATCTTTGTTAGCATCTTTCTTTAAATCTATTACTATTCTAAGTTCATCATTTTTATCAGATTCATCACGTACTTCAACGATACCATCTATTTTCTTATCTAGTCTTATTTCTTCAATCTTACGAATTATATTGCACTTTAATGTATCGTATGGTATTTCTGTTATTACGATTTGATCTTTACCTTTTACTGATTCGAATGAGTATCTTGCTTTTACTACTACTTTTCCTTTTCCTGTAGTGTATGCTTTTATAAGTGCGTCTTTTCCTTCGACTATACCTCCGGTTGGGAAGTCTGGACCTTTTACGATATCCATAATAGTATCTAGTCTACAGTTTGGACTATCTATTCTTTTAATAGTAGCATCTATTACTTCACCTAAGTTATGTGGTGGAATGTTAGTTGCATATCCTGCGCTTATACCAGTTGAACCATTTACTAAAAGGTTTGGAAAGTATGCAGGAAGTACTGTTGGTTCATAGCTATAGTCATCGAATGTAAGAGCCATTTCTACTGAATCTTTTTCTATGTCTTCTAAAAGTATATTACTTATTTTAGCTAATCTTGCCTCAGTATAACGCATTGCGGCTGGTCCATCACCATCTATTGAACCATTGTTTCCTTGCATATCTACAAGTATTACTCTTTGTTTCCATTTTTGACTAAGTCTTACCATCGCATCGTATACTGATGTATCTCCGTGTGGATGGTAATTACCTATAACGTTACCTACAGTCTTTGCTGATTTTCTGGTTTCTTTGTCAT
>SFTR01000152.1 GCA_004560915.1 bacterium
CCCAGTGGCCACCATTATTAACAGAAGCAATTATATATTCATTATTATCTAATGATTTTTTTATTCTTTCTGTTTTTTGTGCATTTGTACCTGATAAATCAACTTTACCTTGGTATCTAAAACTAGGTGCTAAGTTTTGAACTGAATACCATGCTAGAAGGTTTCCAACGTATCCACCATTATTATTCATCCAGTTAACAAATGATGCTGGTGATAATGTTGTACTTAAGTTTGTTCTTACACCACTTTTAGCAAGTGCAATTGCTACTGATGTAGATGTGCATCCTATACTACCTATAGTACCTGTAGCTCCTAATTTGTTATCTTTCCATTTTGGATCATATTGTTTCCATGTTCTATAACTTCCTACTGAAGCATTACCTGCATCTCCAGTTCCAGTTGAACCATCCCCACCAGAGCCTCCACTTCCAGAACCCGAACCTCCACCGGAACTACCTCCAGAACCACTGCCACCTCCAGTACCACCAGAAGCATTTTTAGATTCTTCTATTCTTTGTCTTTCTCTTCTTTCAGCCTCTTCTGCTAATTTTCTATTATATTCTTTATACTTTTCATTATTAAGTTCTGCTAAAGCTTTCTCTTCACTTGCTTTTTGAGCAATATACTCAGGATTAGCACTTTCGTAACAACTTAAATATCCATCATTACCAGGTGTAATATTAGTTAAAACACCAACAATAGTTGGAACCATAAATAATGCAATAGTTGCTATCATTTTCTTAGAAGTAGTCTTTAATATATTTTCAAGAACATCTTCTTTACTATTAGTCATTTCTTTAACTATCTTAACCATCAAAGAAACCATCAATATAATTGGTACAACTATACATATAACTAAAGTAATTATTTTAACAACATAAACCACATTAAGAACAGATGAATTTTCACAAATATCTAATAACATAAATAAACCTCCTAAATGTTACCATGCTCATTTTCAATACTTAATAATTTACTCTTTAAAAGTACTAATCTAAATATTTTATATATATCATAAGATATAATAACTAATGCAGGAATCATTATTGCTATAATCCATCCACCTTTAGATGCTAAGAAAAATTGTACTCTTCCAAGTTGTGGAATTTTAAATAATACTTTACCAAGTACATTACTAGGTAATACTTTCTCTTCATCTGGTTTTGGGTTTGCATCTCCTTGTACTCTAAACATCTTACCAGTTCCAGGTACATCCATAACTTCTATAATTCTATGTGTAATAGGTGTTCCACCAAAGAATGAATTAGTTGAATAGAAAGTAATTATATCTCCTTCTTTTAATTTATCAGTATCTACTCTCATAGTAAAAGCAACGTCATATACATTTAAAGTACCAGTCATACTAGGACTTATAATAGTATATAAACCAAATAATGGATTCTTCCCTTGCTTCTTAGCTATTTTACCACTGATTACATAAAAAATCAAAAAAAGAGCTATAATCATAAGTATACATATAATAGTATAACTTATAATCTTATAAATCATCTTGAATGTTTTCTTTGTTTTAATAGTTTTATCTTCTTCCATAACAAAACTCCATTATTCATACACATACTCAGCAACTATCTTAGCAATAAAAGTTTTACCTACTAAATAGTTTTGATTTTTATTATTTTCTTTTAGTTTTAATGTTAATTCATATTCATGTAATGAACCAATACTAATAGTACCTACTCCTAAATCAGTAGTTTCAACTGGAATAACTGTTTCATTCTTTGAAATAACTTTATCATTATTATTTTTACTTGAAGTTCCTTTTAATTCATAAACAAAATTATCATCAATAGTATTAGTTAATGGATTTATTATTTCTAATTTGATTTTATATTTACCAACTGTATCTGGACTATAGTTCTCTACTGAAAACTTATAACTTGATTGCCATCCTGGCATAACACCTAAAGCATTTATTTGATTTCCATCATAAAACCTAAGTAACATATTTGAACTTTTAATAATTACTCTAGTTTCATCTCCATTTTTTATCTTCTTAACATAATAAGCATATGAAGTACCAATAAGCATAGTAAACAATGCAACTAATGTTAACAAATAAATAATGATATTAAATTTTTTAGAATTATTTTCTTCCTTTTTCATATTCTAGTCACCATACTATATATATAATAGCAAAATTACTAAAATTACACAAGATTATATTATAATTAAAAATTAATTTTACAAATAAAAAAGTAGTATTTCTACTACTCATTTATATCATTATACTAGTTACCAGTAGCATTTTCTACAAGTAATTTTCCAGCAAATGTTTTGCCTTGAGCTGCATTTTGATCAGCATTAGTTTCTTTAAATTGAATTGAATAAGTATAAGTGTGAGTTTCAGTACCATTTAATGTACCAGAACCTAACCTATTTTTACCAACAGCAGGAAC
>SFTR01000017.1 GCA_004560915.1 bacterium
ATTGTTGATTTTTTTGAGCATCTTCTTTTTTATAATTACATAATATTTGAAGTAGTGCACGTGATATTTTACTATATGTTTGATGTTTTGATTTTACTTTTTGTATTAATTCTTTTCTTTCTATATTTTCTTTACTGTTTTCTATTTCTTCAATTTCTGCAAAATACTTTTCTATTTTTTCTAAATTTATCCAGATACAGTCTTCTCTTTCAGGAGATGTTGTTGGAAAAAATATCATTTTTCTACTTTCTTCTACTATTATGGGTGATTTATGAGTTATTCCAAGCATCTTGCGTGTTCCATCTTTTCTGCCTTCAAATGAGCTTCCAAAGTATTCACAACTATGTTCTAATATTTCTTGTACACTACTGTTTACTATATACTCATCGTCGTGTTCTATAACTTTTGATTTAAATTCACCCAAAGGTAATATTAACTGAGTATCATAATTTATCTCATAATTCATAGTTTTTCCCCCTTTCATAAATAATGGCCACTATACTAGCACAACACGTTTGTCGAATTTTGTCGAATTTTGTCGAAAAATGAAAAAAATTTTAAAAAATTGCAAAAAAAAACGAATAATTTCGTTTTTTAATATGTTTTCATAGGTAAAATTAATTCAATTAGTTCATCATTTTCAGCTTCTTTTAGAATTATTGGACTTATTTCACCATTTAATAATATATATATATCTTCTTTATTAAATACTTTTAATGCTTCCATCATGTATTTAACACTAAATGAAATTTTAATATCATTTTTTGTTTCATTTGTAATTGCTATTTTATCTTTTCCTTTTCCTTCAGTACTTGCAGCTCTAATAATAAGTTCAGAACCTGTTACTTCCATATCTACGATGTTTTTATCTTTTGATTGAGTAAGTGAAGATGCAGTATCAAGTAAGCTATATAGTTCTTTTAAATTTGCTTTAATCTTATGTTTAAATTCTTTAGGAATCGAATTGTCAGTATTTGGATATGTTCCATTTAATAATGATGTTTGAAATATTATATTATCAAATTTGAATAATGCTTTATTTGGAAATACGTGAATTTCTAATTCAGATTCTTTGTCAATTGTTTTAACTAATTCGTTTATATTTCTTGCTGGTATTACCATATTAACATTTTCTGAATACATTTCATCTAATTTAATAGTTACTTTTGAAAGTCTATATGAATCTGTTGCTACACATTCAAATATATCTCCTATTAATTTAATGTTAACACCTGTTAATAATGGTCTGCTTTCTTGTAGTGAACAAGCAAATGATGTTTTATTGATTATTTCTTTAAATTTTTGACTATCTAATTTAATAGGATTTTTAACTTCTTCTAATTTAATATTTGGGAAGTCTTCTTGATTGAAGCAAGGAAAATCATAAATGCCTCCGCTTTCTGTTTTAAATGAAACTTCATTGTTTTCAAAATTTTCTACTAATATGTTAGTATTTTGTAGTTTACTAACAGTACTTAATAATGTTTTTCCATATATAATAGTACAACCAACTTCGTCTATACTTTTTATATCTCTTTTATCAATAAATGTTTGAATTGTAATATCATTGTCAGTTGCTGTCAAATATAATCCATCTTTCGTTAGTTCAAACTTAATACCATTAAGTACAGGAATTATATTTCTTGTTGATAGTGCTTTACTTACACAATTTAGTCCTTCCATTAATATATTTTTTTCTATTAACATTTTCATAATAATTTTTTCCTCCTTTTTCTTATTATATATATTACTTATTACTATTATAGAGTGTTAATAATGTTGATAACTCATTTATCACTAGGTTTTATCTACATATTATGTAAACTTTTAATTGTTAAGATGTTTATAACTTGTGTCTTTATTCACAAATCTTTTCTTTTAGTATCTTGATTTCTTCTTGAAGTTTTGTATTTGTTTTTAATTCATTAGAAATTTTTTCGTGTGAATATATAACTGTTGAATGATCTCTACCTCCAAACTCTAAACCTATTCTTTGTAAGCTCTCTTCTGTCATTATTCTGCTTAAATACATAGCTATTGCTCTAGCATCTGTAACATTTTTCTTTTTCATTTTTCCTTTTAGCATCGATGCTTCTAGGTTGAAGTATTTAGCGACTATATCGATGATTTTTGCTACCGAATTAGTTCTATATACGGTTTTTGGTACAAATTCTTGTAATGCTTCTTGTGCTATTTCTAATGTAACTTCAGGTATATTGAATGCTGCTTTATATGCAACAATTCTAATTACTGCACCTTCTAAGTTTCTTATATCACTTCCACAGTTATTTGCTATATAGTTAATAACATCTTCATTTATATTCAAATCATAATCATTAACCATTATTTTATTTTTTATTATATTCTTTTTAAGCTCTGGTTCTGGTGGATTAATTGATTCTGTTAATCCCCATCTAAATCTTGTTTTAAGCCTATCTTCTAGATATTTATAGTCATTTATTGATGTATCTGAAGCTATTATTATTTGTTTTTCATTATCATATAATGTATTAAATGTATTTGTAAATTCTATTTGTGATTTAGTAGCATTTTCTAGGAATTGAATATCATCAATCATTAATACATCAACGTTTCTATATTTTTCTCTAAATGCTTCTAAATAACTAACATTGTTATCATATTTACTTTTAGCATTAATTATTGCTCTATAATCGTTTGTAAATTGTTCGGCTGTTATATAAAGTACTCTTTTATCTGAGTGATTTACTATATAGTTTCCAATGGCATGCATTAAATGTGTTTTTCCTAAACCACTTTTTGCATATATAAAATAAGGATTATATAATTTACCTGGATTTTGTGCTACTGCAAGAGCTGTTCCATATGCTAATTTGTTTGAATCTCCTACAACAAATGTATCAAAAGTATATTTTGGATTAAAATTACTTATATATTTATAATTTGTTAAATTATTAGCTGTTGATTCTTCAATTTCTTCAATGTCTTTTTTACTTTGTTTTTTAGTTTTTTCTGACATTTTATCAAGTTTTTTTACATCTTTTTCGAATATATATTGAATTTCACAGGTATCACTTGTTATATCATTTAATATATCTTCGATGATTGAACTGTAATTTTTAGTTATATTTTGTAATAAAAGTTCATTTGTCGGCACTATAATTATTATTTTGCTGTCCTCGTAAGAATAGAGTTTCAGGTCTTTAAATATATAGTTATAGGACATCAATGATACTTTTGTCTTTATTTTTTCTAAGAATTTTTTCCAAATATCTTCAATATCCATAACTTACTCTCCTTTCTAACGTTGCTTTCTAACTAAAATTATAGTTCATCTTTTTTTAAAGTCAAATACAAAATTTATTTAACATTTATATTAACAACTTATTCACGATTTGTAAACAACTTTTTTCTTTTATTTATTAGTTTAGTTTTAGTTATCCACAATATCAACAAATTTACATTTTAATTATTTTTTTAATTGTTGATACAATGTTGATAAGTTGACATAATATTGTTGATACAATGTGGATAAGTTGACATAATAATTTTTAAAAATAAGTTTACATAATATTAAAAATAGTTTAAAATATATATGGAGATATTGTAAAATGAATAAGAAAGAATTACTAGAAAATTATTTAAAAAAAATGTATATAATTTATATAGAAAAAGACTTTAATGAGTTTGTTAATACTATACTAAGCTATAATATTAGAATTGGAGACTATAAAAAAGATATTTCGTCAATTTCTAAAAGTATTTTCGACGAAATATTGGTTTTACTCCCTGAAAGTAAGGCAAAATTTTCATATAAAGAATTTAACAATTTTTACAAGATAAATATAATATATAAAGTGTATAATGATCCAACACCTAAAGTTATAATTGATGTTCCGTTATTCATAGAGAACTATAAAAAAATTACAATAAATTTAACAAAATTTCTAATAGAAAACAAAATAAATTCTTATATTAAGCTACAAAAAGTGTCTCAAAACGCTTTACTTGAAATTCGTGTTGATAATGAATCAGAAGCTATTAAGATAGTTAATCATTTTAAAAATAATAAGGAAATAGTAGATGAAATTAAATCAAGAGTAGTTCCATTTTTACCTGAAAGTAATCTATTAGGTTTTTCATACGAATATAAACCTTATAATTTTAAGAATTTCTATTATGTTTGTTTATATGAGTATTTTTCAACATTAAAATCTGTTGAAGATTTATCTTTAGATGGTTTAGAAGTTTACATAGATAATAAGTATAAGATAGAGAAAAGATTAAATAAAAAGAGGATGTTATTGTCAATTTATAGTAGTATTAGAGTCATAAATAATGATGAAGATATTTTTTCTATGTTTAAATATAATTCTGATATGGATATTGGTAGTATGAATCCAAATGAGTACAATTTAAAGCTTGATGAAAATAAAATGATATATTTTGTTAATAAGTTAGATGAGAGAATAATTTCATATGGTAGTGAAGAATATTTAAACTTAGTTTATTCGAAATTCTATGATAATTTTATTAAAAGAGAAGAAAGTTCAACGTATTATGGTTATTTTTATAACATTTTTAGTAAATTGTTATCAGAAAATTACAAAGACGTCGATAAGTTGCTAGATTTTTCAAGTATGCAGAAAGATTATATTTATACTTTGATGATGTTAATATCAAGTTTGTTCTTTGCATATAAAAAGATGAATTTTTCATTAAATGATGTTTATTCTCTATTAAAATATGTTTTATTTAAAAAATATAATTTTGAAATTGAAATAAAGTCCCTTGAAGAATTTGATAAACCAAAGAATGTATATATATTTCCACTTAATATTGAGTATGGTAATAAAGTTGTAGATTTAAAAGATAAATCTAAAATAACAGTTAAAGAATATTTTAGAATAAATAAAGTATTGGATACTATTCCATTAAATTCTCTTGTATATATGAAAGATGGAAAAATTTTAAAAGGTGAAGATTTTTTAAGAGATTTATATAAGTATATAGGATTATATGATACTTTTGAAAATTTAAGAAATTCACTAATAACTTTAATAGAATTTAAATAAATAATTGACAATTTTGACTTGTTAGTATATAATCTAACTCAGTCGAGAGAAGAAATGGAGGTAAAATCAATGAAAAGAACATTTCAACCTAATAATAGAAAGAAAGCAAAAACTTCAGGATTTTTAGCAAGAAAAGGTACTAATGTATTAAAATCTAGAAGAGCAAAAGGAAGAAAAGAATTATCAAAATAAATAAATTACTTTAAAATAAGTAATTTTTTTTATATAATATTTTCTAGAGGCAGATATGAATAAAAAATTTATAGTAAGAAAGAATGAAGAAATACAAGAAATAATAAAAAAATCTAACAAAAAATATAATAAATTTTTTGTGCTTTATTTTGCCAAAAATTCCTTAGGATATAATAGATTTTGTATAAGTGTTGGTAAAAAGATTGGAAAAGCTCATACTAGAAACTTATATAAAAGAAGAGTTAAAGATATACTAATGAAAAATGTTATTAATTCTTCTAATGATTATGTTATAATATTAAGGACTAACATTTTAGGTAGTTCATATCAAGAAGTAAGTAATGAATTACTTAAATTATTGAGAGGAGAAAAATAATGAAGAAGAAGGTTGCTATCGTTCTTCTATTAATGTTAACACTTTGTGGATGTACTAAAAGATTTAATACTGAAGTTGATATTGATGGTAAGAAGGTAGAAAAGAGTTATGTTTCAAACATAATATGTAAGCCAGAAAGTGCTGAATTAAAAGAATTATATGAAAACAATAAGGATAATTTGATCGTTGAATATGATAATTTACCTGCTTGTAAAGATTTAAAAATTAATTCTGGTGGTTATGAGGGATTATGGACATCAATATTTGTTAAACCATTGGCTTGGGTAATTGTTAAGGTTGGATTACTTGTTAAAAACTATGGTGTAGCAATTATGATTGTTGGACTTATACTTAGAGCTATAATGTTCCCTTTATCTAAAAAATCTGTTAATATGAGTGAAAATATGCAAAAAGCTCAAAAAGATTTAAATAAGTTAGAGAAAAAGTATAAAGGTAGAGAAGCAGATAGAGATGCTATGATGGCTAAGAGTCAAGAAATGTTGCTTATTTATAAGAAATATGATATTAGTCCATTGTCAGGATGCTTATTCTCATTCTTACAATTACCAATATTCTTTGCATTTTTAGAAGCTGTATATAGAGTACCAGCATTCTTTGAAAAGAATTTCTTAGTATTTAATTTAGGTACTACGCCACTTGAAGGATTTAAAGCTGGTAATTACTGGTATATAATTCTTATATTATTAATTATTGGAGCAACATATTTCTCATTTAAGAATATGAATGTAAGTGGAGATGCTGAACAGGCTAAACAGATGAAAATGATGAGTACATTTATGATAGTATTTATATCAATAGTTTCATTTAGTTTACCAACATCTATAGCTTTATATTGGATAGTTTCAAATGGATTTACTGTTGTTCAAAACTTGATATTAAAGAAAGGTAAGTTGTAGTAATATGGAGAAGTATAAATTTCAAGCTAAAAGTGAAGAAGGACTTTTAAATAAAGCATTAAATGAACTAGGAGTTAAAGAAGAAGATGTAATTACTAGATCATATGAAGAAAAAGGTGGATTATTTAGTGGTAAAAAATATACACTAGAAGTAATTAAAATTAGTGACGTTGCTGAAGTAGGAAAAGAAATAATTAAAGAATTGTTATCTTCTATGGGAGTAAGTGCTAATGTTGAAACTAAAATTAGAGATGGACAAATCTATTATGGATTACATTCTCAAAATAATTCATTATTAATTGGAAAGAATGGTCATATACTTGATTCAATTCAAACATATGTAAGACAAGCAGTATTAAATGCAATTGATTTATATGTAAATATTACAATTGATGTTGAAGGATATAAGGAAAAACAAAATTACTTCTTAGAAAAGAAGGTTAAGAAAATAGCTAGAGATGTAACTTTGTCAAAAGTAGATGTTAAGTTAGATCCAATGAACTCTTATGAAAGAAAAGTTGTTCATTCAGCTCTTCAAGGTTTTAAATATATTAAAACTGAAAGTGAAGGAGAAGAACCAAATAGATGTGTAGTTATTAAATACACAGATAATAAAGAAGATGAATAGTATGCGAAATGCATACTTTTTGTTTTACATATTAATTATATTGTGTTATAATCTAGCGTGAAGAAAAAGGAGACTAATATATGGAAGATACTATAGCAGCAGTTGCTACAACTATTGGGGAAAGTTCTATTAATGTTATTAGAATTAGTGGAAAGGATTCTATTAATGTAGCAAATAAAATATTTTCAAAGGATATAAGTAATGTATCAAGTCATACAGTACATTATGGTTTTATGATGGAAAATGATGAAAAAATTGATGAAGTATTTTTATCTGTATTTAGAGCTCCTAAAAGTTTTACTACTGAGGATATAGTTGAAATTAGTGTGCATGGTGGTAGTGCATCTGTTAACAAAGTTATGGAATTAGTATTATCAAATGGTGCTAGACTTGCTGAACCAGGAGAGTTTTTAAAAAGAGCATTCTTAAATGGTAGAATAGATTTAACTCAGGCTGAAGCAGTTGGAGACCTTATAAATGCTCAAACAGAAAGTTCAAGAAAGATGGCACTTAAAGGTGTTGATAAAACTATATTTGGTGAAATAAATGAATTAAAAGAGAAGGTTCTTGCGTTAATTGCTAATATTGAAGTAAATATAGATTATCCTGAATATGAAGATGCAATAGTTGTGACTAAAGAAATGATAAATGATACAAATGAATTTATAAGAGAAAAAGTAGGAAAATTACTTAAAAATAGTAAAAAAGGATTACTCATAAAAAATGGTCTTAAAATTGTTATTGTTGGTAAACCTAATGTTGGTAAAAGTAGTATTTTAAATTCATTATTAAACGAAAATAAGGCAATTGTTACTGATATAAAAGGAACTACTCGTGATATAGTAGAGGGTACTTTAATGATTGATGGAGTCAAAATTGATATATTAGATACAGCTGGTATAAGAGAAACTAATGATGTAGTTGAAGCAATTGGTGTTAAAAGAAGTGTAGATGCGATAGATGAAGCTGATTTAGTACTTTTTGTTATCGATAGTGAAGATGGGTTTGATAAGGAAGACAAAGAAGTACTTGATAAAATTAAAGATAAAGAAATACTAGTAGTTTATAATAAAAATGATAAGATAAAAGATTATAAAGTTGATGAACTAAGTAGTTATAATTCTATTAATATTTCAACATTTGATAGTAATATGATAGAAAAACTTAAAGATAAAATCTCTTGTATATTTGATTTAAAATCAATTGCTGAATCAAATTATACGTATATATCTAATGCTAGACAAATAGCTTTATTAAATAAATCATTAAGTATAGTTGATGAGATTGAAAATGCTGTTAATAATGATTTAGAAGTAGATATGATTGAAATAGATGTTAAGAGATTATGGGAAACTTTAGGTGAAATAACTGGTGAAGTTGGAAGTGACGACTTGTTAAATGAAATATTTAGCAAGTTCTGTCTTGGAAAGTAGATGATAAATAATGAAATATGATGTTATAGTTGTTGGTGGTGGTCATGCTGGATGTGAAGCTTCTTTAGCGTGTGCTAGAATGGGTGAAAAGACTTTGCTTATTACAATTAATATAAATAATATAGCTGACATGCCTTGTAATCCATCAATAGGTGGATCTGCCAAAGGTATTGTTGTACGTGAAATAGATGCATTAGGTGGAGAAATGGGTTATTGTGCTGATAAAACTCATCTTCAAATTAAGATGCTTAATGTAAAAAAGGGACCTGGTGTTAGATCACTAAGATGTCAAGGATGTAAGGTAAACTATCCTAAAGAAATGTTAAAGACTTTAAGAGAAACTAAAAATTTAGATATTAAAGAAGAAATAGTTAAAGAACTAATTGTTGAAGATAAAAAAGTATGTGGAATTATTACTGAAGATGGAGAAAGAATTGAAAGTAAAGCAGTTATTCTTACGACTGGAACATATTTAAATTCTGATATTATGTGTGGTCATGAAAAACATAAAGGTGGGCCTCATGGTGAAAAGAATTCTATGTATTTAAGTGATTCTCTTCAAAAGAATGGTATAAATATTATTAGATTAAAGACTGGTACTCCTCCTAGAATATTAAAAAGCAGTATTAATTTTGATGAAATACAAATTGAAGAAGGAGACAAAGAACCACTTACATTTAGTAATTTTTATGATGCAACATACGATGTTAATAAGCAAACACCTTGTTATTTAACTTACACTAATAAAGAAACACATAAAATAATTATGGATAACTTAGATAAATGTGCTTTATATAGTGGAATGATTAAAGGAATAGGTCCTCGTTATTGTCCATCTATTGAGGATAAAGTAGTTAAATTTAATGATAAAGATAGACATCAAATATTCTTAGAACCTGAACGTAGTGATGATATAGAGTATTATGTTGGTGGTTTTTCTACTACTATGCCTCATGAAATTCAAGAAAAATTATTAAAAACTATGAATGGTCTTCATAATGTTGTAATAACTAAGTATGGTTATGCAATTGAATATGATGCAATAGATCCATTACAATTAAAGATGTCATTAGAGAATAAAGTACTAGAAAACTTATTTACTGCTGGTCAAATAAATGGTACTAGTGGTTATGAAGAAGCTGCTGCTCAAGGGCTTATGGCAGGTATAAATGCATCTTTGAAGTTACAAGGAAAAGAGCCATTTATATTAAAAAGAAATGAAGCATATATAGGTGTACTTATTGATGACTTGATTAATAAGGGTATAACAGAACCATATAGATTATTAACTTCTCGTGCTGAATTTAGATTACTTTTAAGACATGATAATGCGGCATTAAGACTAACTCCTTATGGTAGAAAACTTGGTCTTATAAATGATGAAAAGTATCAAATATTTACTAAAATGGTTAATGATATTAATGAGTTAGAAGACTACTTAAATAGTACTTATTTAACATCTACTGATGAAGTAAATAAGTTCTTAGAAAGTATTAATTCATCTAAAATATATGGGAGAACATCTTTAAAAGATTTAGTAAAGAGACCTGAAATAGATATATGTGTTTTACTCGGATTTATGAATAAATCATATGATAAGAAGATAGCTGATATGGTTCAAATTGAAATTAAATATAAAGGTTATATAGATAAGACTAAAGCTGAAGTAGAAAAGATGTTAAAGCTTGAAAATAAACAAATACCTGAAGATATAGATTATGAAAAAGTACCTAATATAGCTACTGAAGCAAGACAAAAATTTAGTAAGATTAGACCTTTAACTATTGGACAAGCGTCTAGAATAAGTGGTGTTAATCCATCTGATATTACTATGTTATTAGTTTATTTAAAAAAGGAATACAATAATGACTAAAGAAGAATTTATATTATATTGTGATAAATTAAATATTAAGATAAGTGAAGAATTATATAATAAGTTTTTTACTTATTTTGAAATGCTAGTAGAATGGAATAATAAATTTAATATGACTACTATTCTTGAAGAAAAAGATGTATTCTTATTGCATTTTTACGATTCATTATGTTTATCAAAAGTAGTAGAATTAAACGAAGAAAAAAGTTTATGTGATTTTGGTACAGGTGCTGGCTTTCCTGGACTACCATTAGCTATAGTATTTCCTAAAGTAAGTGTTACATTAGTTGAATCTAATCAGAAGAAATGTATGTTCTTAAATGCAGTAAAAGAGGCTTTAAAATTAGAAAATGTAATAGTTATAAATGATAGAATTGAAAATTATAGTTCTAAAGAACGTGAAAAGTTTGATATAGTTACTTGTAGAGCAGTTACATCAATACCTATGATACTTGAAATGGCCACATCTTTGGTAAAAGTTAATGGTGTTTTAGTTCCATTAAAGTCTTATTGTGAAGAAGAATTAGTGAAATATAGTTATTTAGAAAATGATCTTGGAATAAAACTTATTAAAAAAGAGGTATATAGTTTACCTATAAATGATGCATATAGAGTAATACCAGTATTTAAAAAAGAAAAAATGACTAATAAAAAGTATCCTAGAAGTTATAATTCTTTATTAAAAATGTATAAAAATAAGTAGTAAATATCTTGTTATTAACTTGATAAAATCTTTAAAATGCTTTAAAATGAATATATAGTAGGAAAAAAGGATAGAGATTATGGACGAGAATAAAGATAAAATTTATTATATACCTGTTGAAGATATTATACCTAATAGATTTCAACCAAGACTTGCTTTTGATGAAAAAGAATTAAATGAACTTGCTAATTCTATTATTAAGTATGGTGTTATTCAACCTATAGTACTTAGAAGTATTGGTGAAAAATATGAAATAATTGCAGGTGAAAGAAGATATAAAGCTTCTTGTATTGCTGGTCTTAAAAAAATTCCTGCTATTATAAACAATACTGATGATAATACTAGTGCTGAGATAGCTTTACTTGAGAATCTTCAAAGAAAGAATTTATCTGTTATTGAGGAAGCTCAATCATATAAGAAATTAATGGATAGAGGATTTACTCAAGAAGATATAGCTATTAAACTTGGAATAAGTCAATCAGCAGTTGCTAATAAAATGAGACTTTTAAATTTACCAAAAGAAGTACAAGATGCTCTTTTGTATAATAGAATATCTGAAAGACACGCTAGAAGTTTATTATCACTTAATAATGAAGATTTACAAAAGAGTTTATTACATAGAATTACTAGTGAAAAATTAACTGTTAGACAAACAGAAGAAGCAGTTAGTGAAT
Source organism: bacterium (assembly GCA_004560915.1). Next base: position 11,851 of record SFTR01000017.1, read on the forward strand.
TATTAAATAGAGATAAAATAGAAAAAGAAGAATTACCATCTGATATTCAAAAGTTCTTGAAACCTGAGCCAGTTGTTGAAAGTAAAGAACAAGTTATTGGTAATAATCCAGTAGAAGAATATTTAGATATTAAGGTTCCTGAAGTAGTTTCTATAGAACCTGAAACGTCTACATTAACTGAATATACTGATGACACTGAAATAATAAATCCATTTCAAAGTGTTAATCCAGTTCAAAATAATATGAATAACAATGTTACAACAAATAATGAAATATCAAGTAATATGGAAACTCCATTTATAAGTGAAAATACTAATAATTCTTATAATACAAATAATGAAGTTGAAAGTGAACCAGTAAATTTTGTTAAGAATGATGGATCAGTAAATAATACAACTACTAATAATACATATTTTAACCCATATAAATTTCATGAAGAACAAGAAGAAGTAAAAGAAGAAAAACCTGATGAAGACTCATTACTTAATGAATATGGAGAAGTAAATTTACCAAAAGTAATTAATAAAGTTAGAGATTTTGTTAGTGGATTATCTGAAGTAAGTAGTTTAATTGAGACAAGTGAAGTGGATTTAACTGATAAGTATCAAATAGTTATTGAAATTAACAAGAACACACCTATGTAGTGTGTTTTTACTTTACATTTTAAAATAAAAAATTATTTACTAAGAAAATATAAATGTTATAATTAATTTAGAATTATAGAAAAGAGGTAATCGTTATGGGATTAATTAAGGCTTTATCAGGGGCTACTACTACTGCTCTTGGAGATCAATTTAAAGAGTTTGTCACTTGTCCAACTATTTCAAAAAATGTATTAATTCAAAGAGGAATAATTAATCATGGTGATGGAAATAAGAATCCTTCTGAAGGAATAATTTCAAATGGAAGTACTATCGTTGTACCTCAAGGTATGGCAATGATGATTATTGAAAATGGTGAAATAAAGGAATT